>JBIIHD010000320.1:0-2836 GCA_044236095.1 Crocinitomicaceae bacterium
TAAATCTAACAGTTCTTCCCTTTTTCACAACCACGTTGGATTCAACTATTTGTCAAAATGAATTACCTCTAATTTGGAATGGATTGACATTTAATTCAGCAGGAACACAAACATTGAATTTAACCTGCATTAATGATTGTGACAGTACTGTAATCATGAATGTTCAGGTATTTCCTTTACCACAAATTTCAATTTCAGGTGGAGCTACTTATTGCGAGGGAGATGTAATTCAACCCATAATTTTAAATATCGTTGGAACCGCCCCGTATAATGTGAGCTATACGCTTGAAGGTATTGGCACTAACGTTAGCTCAAATCAAACCCAGATAAACCTTGGAAACAGCATAGGAACCTATATTTTAACTGAGGTTTCTGATCAAAACTGCAATCAAATCGCCAACTTTGGAACTGCATCTATCATCGTAAATTCCACACCAAATATTCCCGGTTTAAACAGCGATACAAGCTATTGTTTCAATTTTATTCCTGATACACTTGAAGCAACAGGAGACGCAAATGCTCAGTTTTATTGGTATAACCAAAGCGATTTACAAAATGTAATTGAGACAGGAACCTATTACCTTCCGGAGAATATTTTAGGGACTACAACATACTATGTTATTCAAGAAGTAGATGGATGTTTGAGTCCACCGAGCGAAGTGAATATTACTTTTAATTATTGTAATGTAATTATACCAACGGCTTTTACACCTGACGGCGATAATGTAAATGATACTTGGATATTAGACGGTATAGACGCTATCTTTCCAAACAATATCATTTCAATTTATAATCGATGGGGCAATTTATTATTCCAATCAGAGAAAGGAAAATACGAAACAAACCCTTGGGATGGTAAATTCAATAATGAACCTATGCCTGTCGGAACATATTACTTCATCATTGAATATAATGATAAATTAAGAAGTAATGAATCTGGGATTGTTAGTATTATACTTGACTAATTCGATAATTTACTAAGATTAAAACTTTTGGAAACTTTAGACAGATTTATACAAGCCCAAGAAAAAAAATATCAAATAGCATTAAAAGAAATATGTTCAGGATTAAAACGATCAGATTGGATGTGGTATATTTTCCCTCAGATTGATGGACTCGTTGAATATCCTAGCTTCAATACGCGTTTATATTCCATCAAAAGTAAAGATGAGGCCATTGATTATCTCGGTAATCCAATTTTAAGAGAGCGCTTGATTGAAATTACTCAGAAGGTATTGAATTTAAAAACGGATAATATTCAACTTGTTTTTGGAAAAACAGACAGTAAAAAACTAAAATCTTGCATGACCTTATTTGCTTGTGTGGCTGGAAACCAAATTGATTTGTTTGATCGCGTATTAAATAACTATTATAAAGGCAAAAGAGATCAAAAAACGTTGAAATTAATCATGCCGAATTTATGATTTATCTTCGGGTAATTCATTTTTTACCTCTTCGAAATCATCAAATGAGTCAGTATCATCTTTTTTATTACCAGCATAAAAATTACTGTTTACCTGCATAAATGGTTTTCCTGATAGAAGGAATGTAATACCATTTGCAATTTTGAAGAGTATTCCCAGCAAAAAGAAAAAACCCACTAATTTAAATATAAATCCAATGATTGGAGTTTTTTCTAGACTGGTTACATTGTCATAAAACCAAAGCGCAATGGGGTTTTTAGCGATTTCAGGAACAAAAAACAAAATTGTATAGAAAGTAAGAGAAATAGCTAAAACAATAATTTCCCCTTTTCGATTAAAACGCATATTAGCTGACATGCCTCTAAGTAAATTGGAATATCTCTCCATCATTTCCGCTTGTTGTTGATTTCGTTGGATTTGCCCAACAAAATACATCAAAAATATTAAGCCTGAGATTATCATGTTATATATATTAATCTCACTTTTCGTATCATCTAAACCATACAAAAAAAGTACGTTAACTAAAAAAATTGACTTGATACCCTTCGAAAAATATACCTCACCGATACTTTTTCTACGTCCACCGGACAAGAGTGAAATAAATAGGTTGATAAAAAACCAGATAAATCCGTAGATTGCTAAAAGAACCCCAATTTTAAAAATTAATTCAATGATATGCATCAGTTCTGAAGTCGTTTATAGTGTTCGTATTTATCTTTAATGAAAAGATATAATTCCATTTCAGTAGATGTTTTAAGGAAATTCTCTGATAAATTGAGAAACGAAATAAAAGAGTCAAAATCAGTTTCATCTAATTCAATGATATCACTTGCAACATATAGCCTCAATAATTCTTGTACCACCTTTCGCTTATTATCTTTAAATTCCTGTTCGGCTATCCATTTTTTATTTTGTTCCTTTTTCGAAAATGTTTGATACAATGCAGTTATTGGGCTTTGCAAAACATCAACTCCTGTTACCAAACGCGTTTCACGCATAGCCAAAGCCTCTCTTTCTTCACGAATTTGACTTAGAGATTTTAAGGGTTTGATAATTACTTCAGTTAATTCTTGAGGTTTAGAAATTAAATAAATTTTCTGTTTACACTGGCAATTTGAATCTGCCATAACACGAAAACCATGAATTAAATATCCTTTGACAGAAATTGAAATACTATCGTTATTCTTCGTATAGGCAGAAAAATATCCATTCGGTTGACCAAAAACACCTTGTCCGGTATTTCGATTGATAATCATCATATTGTAAAATGATTGAATACCAGCAGAATCTATTACGTGACCAGTCAGTAAAACCCGATCACAAATTTGAGCAACTGAAGAGTTTAAACAAATCAAAAACAATAAAAAGAGTACTTTTCTCATCTAATTCCTTCTACAAAAGTAAAGTTATTT
>JBIIHD010000023.1:0-9222 GCA_044236095.1 Crocinitomicaceae bacterium
ACCCAACCATGCACTCGCAGTATCCAATTGATCAAAAGGCAAATTCATAGTTGTCGTTGCAAATTCACCTAAAGCGTTAGCAATAAGCACTTTTTTTGCCAATCCTATGGCGAAACGATAAAAGCCAAAAATTTGATTGTCAATCGTTTCAGTTCGATTTGGAATTTGATCCGCAATTACATTGAAACGCACAATGGGTCCGGCAATCAGTTTTGGAAAACAAACGATGTATAATAAATAATGATGAATTTTTTTCAACGGTGCGTGAATGCCTCTATAGACATCAATTGCGTAAGTCAAGGTCTCGAATGTATAGAAAGAAATCCCAATTGGGAGGGCAATTTTAGTCCATGAAACCTCGGTAATTCCGATTCCACTTAAAGCTGAGTTCACATTTTCAATGAAGAAATTGGCGTATTTAAAATAAGCCAGTAATCCTAAATTTAACATCAAGGAACCCACCAAAAAAAGTTTTCTCCGCGTTATCGTTTTGGAATTGTATATTTCGTTGATTAAAAAAAAATCGATAATCGTTGCAGAAACTAATAAATAGATAAAAATTGGCGCTCCCCAATAGTAGAAAGCCAAACTAGATATAAGAATCCAAGCGTTTTTAAATTTTTTTGGAAGCAAAATATACCCTGCTAAAAATGCTGGAAAAAATAAAAATAAGAATAGGGAACTGCTAAATACCACGGTCAAATTTAATTAAAACGCAAGTGATTTCAACCTAATGTACTATTTTCGTTGTAAATTTATCAAACATGGATAAAGAAGCTTTTATTGTAGATGGTATTCGAACTGGGATTGGTAGTTTTGGTGGTACTTTATCATCTGTTCGAGCCGATGATTTAGCAGCTTTTGCTATAAATAGTTTATTAGAAAGACACCCTAATCTTGATTTAACACTAATTGAAGACGTTATTTTTGGTTGTGCAAATCAAGCAGGAGAAGATAACCGAAATGTGGCACGAATGGCCGGGCTTTTAGCAGGTCTGCCAGTTGAAGTGGCTGGCGAAACTGTAAATCGACTTTGCGCCTCTGGTATGGCAGCAGTTATAAATGCTTCTAGAGCAATCAAAGACGGAGCAGGAGATTTATATATTGCAGGAGGTGTTGAACACATGACTCGTGGCCCTTGGGTGATATCTAAAACTTCATCTGCGTTCGGACGGGATGCTCAAATGTATGATTCTTCGTTTGGCTGGAGATTTATCAATCCTAAAATGGAAGAGCTTTATGGAGTTGACAGCATGGGAATTACTGCAGAAAATTTAGTTGAAAAATACGGGATTGAAAGAGAAGCGCAAGACCGCTTTGCATGTTGGTCTCAGGAAAAAGCTGCACGGGCCAAAGAAAGTGGGTATTTTGATGATGAGATTGCAACGATCACGATTCCTCAAAAAAAGAAAGATCCAATACTTTTTTCATACGATGAATTTGCTCGAGCATCTACAACTATGGAAAGTTTGGGTGGATTGAAACCCGCATTCAAGAAAGATGGAACGGTCACTGCCGGGAATGCTTCCGGACTGAACGATGGCGCTGCGGCTCTCTTAATTGCATCGGAAGAAGGATTGAAAAATAATAATTTGAATCCATTAGCACGAATCGTAAGTGCTGCTGTTGCCGGAGTAGAACCGCGCATCATGGGAATCGGACCGGTTTACGCTTCCCAAAAAGCACTTGATAGAGCAGGATTAACTTTGGATGACATCGATGTTCTTGAATTAAATGAGGCATTTGCGGCACAAGTTCTGGCATGCACAAGAGCGATGGGTTTGGCTGATAATGATCCTCGAATCAATCCAAACGGTGGTGCTATTGCCTTAGGTCATCCACTGGGAATGTCAGGCGCAAGAATTTTATTAACCGCTGCTAGACAATTACAAAAAACAGGAAAACGTTTTGCGTTGGTAACTATGTGTATCGGCGTCGGACAAGGCTATGCAACAGTTATTGAACGAGTTTAGTTGTAAAATGAAAGGGACTTATTACATATTACTTTTATTATTTCTCACTTTTTCTTGCAAAAAGAAAGACACCTCCTGGAACACAGACTGGGCGACTCCTATTGTATCTGACACATTACGTCTAACGAATTTATTCAATGATTCTACATTAGCAACTTCGAATCAAACAACCATTGATGTAGATTTAACGCGTACATTATTGGACATTCAACTTACTGATATTATTAATATTCCCGATACTACAATTACCCAACTCTTTAGTCCTCTTTTCAATTTGAACAATGTTCAACCTGGTTTTACTTTTGTGAACAATGTTGAGGAGCACAGCCTAGATTTAAACGATGTTGAATTAAAAAAAATACGTGTTTCGCAGGGGAAAATAAAAGTGAAGGTTTATAATCCTCTAGGAACAAAAGTATTTTATACCATTCAATTACCCGGAGCTACCAAAAATGGTTTACTTTTCGAACAAACTTATTCAGTAGATGCCGGAACAATTGCTCAACCACAAACGGCAGAAGAAGAATTAGATTTAGCAGGTTACGAAATAGATCTTACGGGTGAATCTGGATTGAGCTTCAATAAACTTCAATCTAAGTTGGCCATAAAAACAGATCCAAACGGAGGGGTTGTTTCCATATCTTCACAAAATGACTTCAAATTTGACGGTTCACTTTCGAATATCAAAATTGACTATGCCAAAGGATATTTTGGAAATCAAATTGTTTCAGATACATCTTCATTTTCAATACCATACTTAAATAAAATTATTGATGGCGGTATTGATATTCCTGCGCCAGAACTTCAATTCACAATCGAAAACGGGATGAAAGTTTCACTAAAAGGTAAAGTTACGTATGCCGAAAACACAAATTATTTATCTAATACGGTTTCCTTAGCTTCATCTGAAATAGGCTCTGATTTTTATGTGTCTCCAGCAACAGGAAGTTGGGCTTCGTTAAATCCAAGTTTTCAAACCAAAACATTTAATTCAACAAACAGTAATATCGAGCAATACATTGAAAATTTAGGATCTGAACATAAAGTTGGTTATCAATTTCAATTAAATCCATGGGGTAACGTTTCTGGAGGGGCCGATGAAATTTTTCCGAATAGTAGAATTAAAGTTAAAGTTAATATTCAAATGCCTTTACAAGTTGGCGCTGATGGTTTAACTTTAAGAGACACTTTTAATTTTGATTTAAGTCAAGACCCAACAAAAATCCACGCAAATTCAGGCATAATAACATTAAACGCTACCAATGCCTTTCCGATGTCGTGTGAACCCAAATTATACTTTATGGATGATAATAATTTCATTTTGTATACTGTTCTGGGCTCTGAGCAGATTTCCTCAAGTAATCTTGGTTCGATTAATCCAATTAGCGGACTCATGGAAAAGAAATCAAGTGTTGAATTTAATTTACCCGCTGAACTTGTTTCAGATTTAAGTAAAATAAAATTTGTTGCTGTTGAAGCACGATTTGATACACCAAATAGTCAAACAGGGCTGAATGAACAACAAACAATTCCTTACGGAGCTTTTTTAGTTATCAAATTAAATGTCAAATTAAACGGAACGATAATATATTAATGAAAAGTATAGTTGTCATATTATTTTTTTTACTTTTTCTCAATGGATTTTCTCAATCATGGCTACCGATTCAGCATGATACATTAGTTGATAAAAAACACGAATTCATTCTTTCGGGAACGGCTGATTACGCTTCAACATCGTTACACAAATCCTTGACACAAAAACTGTTTTATGGCGGAGAAATTACAGATGCGGTAAAAGAAAAAAGTCAAAAATTACACCGTGGGATAAATCAATTTGGCTCTGATTTGAATTCTGAAATGGAATATCGAAATTATTCAGTTTCACTTTTCAAAAATCCAAATTGGGGCTTTGTTGTTAAAGCAGGTTATTATTCGTTTATTAATGCATTGTATTCCAGAGATTTATTCAATTTAACTTTTTATGGAAATCAAGAATATTTGGGCGATACGGCTACGCTTTCAGGAACTAGATTTTCCAGTTATACCTTTCAAAAAATCGGTTTTGGCTGGCTGGATAAGAAATCAAAATCTTCGGTTTCTCTTAATGTTTTCAATCTCTCGAATTACAGTGATGCGTTCTTGAGATCTGGAGATTTGTTTCAGTCACAAAACATTGATTCTCTTTCTGTTACTTTTGATGGAAGAGCAAGTTTTACCAGTGGATCTACTTTCATCAAGGGAATTGGTCTTGGACTAGATGCTGACCTTCGATTTTCAGTTCCCACAAAAAATGGAAAGCCCATGTTTTACCAGTTTTTAGCTAAAAACATTGGTTTTACTTCAATGCGTGAGTCATTAAATCGTTTTGTGGGAGATACAGTTTTTTCGTTTACCGGACTCACATTCAATGAAGTTTTAAACGGAAGTTCTTTTTTAGATTCCAATTTTTCTATTCTAGATACACTTGGAGTTCAAAAAACACAAATTAAAACGACTGTGTTTTTACCCGGATTTTTTCAGTTCTCGAAGTTAGTTGACGCTAAGTCAGATCGAAAACTTCAAGAGTTTTATGGCATTCGACTGTTTTTAGCTTCGGCATATACGCCACTTATTTTCGCCGGATTAGATTACCGTTTTTCTTTGGGTAAAGTGACTTCATTAAATGTGGGACTTAACTCGAGCTATGGTGGTTTTTCACGCTTTCGATTTGGGCTATATTCAAGTATCAAAATGAATAATTGGAACATTGGAATTTCCGGTGAAAACCTATTTGGTAAAACAGGCGAATCTATTTTATTTAGACTACAATGCGCATTTTAATTACTATCATATTTGCTTTTTATTTGTCACAACTAAAAAGCCAAATTCATTTTTACAAAACTTATTCAGGTAATGGATACGATAAAGCCGAAGGAATTATACAATTAGAAGATTCCTCCTACATGATAACCGGTAGCTCGAGCAGTTGGAGCGGAAACTCTGATGCTTTTTTACTTCATATTGATAGTTTGGGAAATTATAAATGGAGTAGGAATTATGGGGGACAAGAATCAGATGGTGGAAAAAGAGTTCTCTACAACCCCAACTTAGGTTATTATGTTGCTGGCTTCTCAAATTCATATAATTCAACAGGAGATTTTGATGCTTATTTACTTAAAACAGATTTAAACGGAAACGATATTTGGCACAAAACATATGGAAAACCAAATTATTGGGAACGAATAAACGACGCTGTTATGACGCTTGATTCAGGTATAATTATGGTTGGCGAATCAGTGAATATGGCGAATGATAACTCGGATATTTTAATCGTTCGAACTACAAGTGCAGGCGATACGTTGTGGACAAAAACCATTGGAGGGGTCGGCAAAGACCTCGCTAATTCGATTATTCAGTTAGGGGATAAATATTTAATTGGAGGGCAGTATTTTATCCCAGACTCAAACATGGTTAAAGGTTTTATTATGGAATTGAACGATCAGGGAAATGTGTTGAGGCTAGATACTATTTCAGATAAATCTGGCAATTATTTTGTGACTGATTTATCGCTCGGAGTGGGAAAATATTACGTTATAGGCTACCGAGAGAATGCAGGAATTAATAACGATTATTATGGTGTTTATGATATAAATGGAGATTTATTGAATCACTATACTTTTGTCTATCCGGGATACAATACGGTTTTAAATCAAGCGGCTTATATAGCTGCGAACGATAGGGTTGCAATAGGTTATCAAACATTGAATCCTGGAACGAATCAAGACGCATTTGATTTATCCATTGCTTACTATTACCCACAAAATTTGTTTTACATTGCCCCAATTTGGTCTGCTGCGATTTCAAATTATGGTTTAGATCAATTGAATGATTTAATTCCCACAAGTGACGGGGCATTCATAACAGTTGGATTTAATTTGATTGTAGACGATGGAATTGTTCAACCCAATGGGGGAAGTAACATTTTTGTAGCAAAAGTTGGTCCTGACAATGTTTTTCCGAATGCGTTTGGTACCGTTCTAAATCAATTAGTTGGAGTTGATGAACAAACCGGATCAAATGATCTAATCGTTTTTCCTAATCCATTTAGCGAATTCTTAGAAATTCAAGATTTGAGTTATGAGCCAATTCAAGTGGAAATAACAAATCAAATGGGTCAAACAGTTTTAAAAGAGAATTTTATGGGTAAAACACGACTCAATACAGCAACTTTTCCTGCAGGAATTTACTTTCTGAGAATAGATTCAACCATTCAAAAAGTAATTAAGCGCTAAACATTCATAAATTGTTGATTTCTTTAACTTAAATTTTAATAACTGACTCAATTTTAATTCGAGAAAAACCTTAAGAATCACTAGCTTTGTAGCTTAATTCGAAGAATGATTCAATCAAAAAAAATTCGCTCTGCACTTGTTTCTGTTTATAACAAAGATGGTTTAGAGCCGATTATTAGAGAACTGTTCAAGCAAAATGTAGTTTTTTACTCAACTGGAGGAACAGAAAGTTTCATAAGAGAACTTGGCATTCCCGTTGTGGCAGTTGAAGACATTACTTCGTATCCTTCCATTCTCGGCGGAAGGGTAAAAACATTACACCCAAAAATTTTTGGAGGTATTTTAAATCGTCGTGATTTTGAAAGTGACCAAGAGCAAATAGCAGAATTTGAAATCCCTGAAATAGACTTAGTAATTGTTGATTTGTATCCATTTGAGGAAACTATATCAATGGGGGGCTCTCATGAAGAAATAATCGAAAAAATTGATATTGGGGGAATTTCTTTAATTCGAGCGGCAGCCAAAAATTACAACGATGTAGTAATTATTCCTGCTAAAAATTATTATTCTGAATTTCTCCATATCCTTCAAGATCAGCAGGGAGAAACAACAGTTGAACAGAGAAAGAGCTTTGCCCGTGAAGCATTTCATATTTCTTCGCATTATGACACGAAAATTTTCAATTACTTCAATCAAGAAGAACAACCCTATTTGAAAATAAGCGAATCAAATTCAACAGTTTTACGATATGGTGAAAATCCACATCAAAAGGGTATTTATCACGGAGACTTAGATGCTGTTTTTGACAAAATTAGCGGTAAAGAATTGTCCTACAATAATTTACTAGATGTTGATGCTGCAGTCAATTTGATGCATGAATTTAGAAATGATGAGCCAACATTTGCCATATTAAAACATAACAATGCTTGTGGATTAGCGACTCGCAAGTCGGTAAGCGAAGCGTATAAAGACGCGTTAGCCGGAGATCCAGTTAGTGCCTTTGGTGGTGTATTGATTTCAAATTCAATGATAGATATTTCGACTGCCCAAGCAATGAATGATTTGTTTTTTGAAGTATTAATTGCTCCAAACTACTCACAAGAAGCGATTGATATTTTAGTTTCTAAAAAAAATAGAATCATTCTAAAACAAAAGCATTTTAATTTGCCTAAAAGCATTATTCGAACTGCATTAAACGGAATACTTGAGGAAGACCGTAATGACAAAATGGAGGTAAAAAAGGATTTAACAACAAAAACAAATAACGCTCCTAATTCAAATGAAATTGAGGATTTGTTATTTGCTAATAAAATCGTTAAGCACACAAAGTCAAATACAATCGTTTTAGCAAAAAACAAACAGTTATTAGGAAGTGGTACTGGTCAGACCTCTCGTGTTGATGCATTGAAGCAAGCTATTCATAAAGCAAAATCATTTAACTTTGATTTGTCAGATGCTGTTATGGCTTCAGATGCCTTTTTCCCATTTCCGGATTGTGTAGAAATTGCTCATGAAGAGGGGATAAACACGGTTATTCAGCCGGGGGGATCAATAAAAGATCAATTATCCATCGATTATTGCGATTCAGTCAATATGAAAATGGTTTTTACGGGGACAAGACATTTTAAACATTAACTTTAATGTCTTGAAACTTTTTTTTGGATTTAAAGTAGATAAGAAATTGTACTAATTAAGAAATATTTAAAAAATGGGTTTGTTTAACTTCTTTACGCAAGAAATCGCTATTGACCTTGGGACTGCCAACACGCTGATCATTTGGAATGATAAAGTGGTAGTGGACGAACCATCAATAGTCGCAAAAGATATACAGACGGGCAAAGTGGTTGCTATCGGAAAAAAGGCTCAGCAAATGCATGGTAAAACCCATAGGTTAATTGACACGATACGTCCATTAAAGGATGGTGTTATTGCTGATTTTCAAAGTGCTGAACAAATGATTCGAGGAATGATTAAAATGATCAATCCAGGAAGGAGCTTGTTTAATCCTTCTTTAAGAATGGTAATTTGTATTCCATCAGGTATTACTGAGGTTGAAAAAAGGGCAGTTCGCGACTCTGCGGAGCATGCTGGTGCAAAAGAAGTGTATCTAATTCACGAGCCTATGGCAGCTGCTATTGGAATTGGAATCGATGTGGAGGAACCAATGGGTAACATGATTATTGATATCGGTGGTGGTACGTCTGAAATTGCTGTCATTGCACTTGGAGGAATTGTATGTGATAAATCGATACGAATTGCAGGAGATGACTTTACGAATGATATTGAGGAATACATGCGTCGACAACACAATATGCTCGTTGGTGAGCGTACGGCCGAGCAAATTAAAATTGAGGTTGGTGCCGCAATTCCGGAATTGGACAATCCACCTGAAGATTTTGCAGTTCGTGGACGTGATTTAGTTACAGGTATTCCAAAAGAGATTGTTGTTACTTATTCAGAAATTTCATACGCCCTAGACAAAACTATTGCTAAGATTGAAGAAGCTATCTTAAGTGCTTTGGAGTTAACACCTCCGGAACTTTCTGCGGATATTTACAAAACAGGTATTTATTTGGCGGGTGGAGGCTCAATGTTACGCGGTTTGGATAAGCGAATTTCATTGAAAACCAAACTTCCCGTATGGATTGCTGAAGATCCATTAAGAGCTGTGGCAAGAGGAACGAGCATCGCTTTAAAAAATATTAACAAATATCAGTTCTTAATTCGCGATTGATTTGTTTTTGAGGGTGCTAGATTGAACAGAGTTTTTTAACTTTGTTTATGCAGAATTTGATCGCGTTTTTTCAACGCTTTAGAATCTTTATTTTTTTTGTCTTCCTTCAGGTTATTTCACTGAGTTTTTATTTCAGTTATATCGCATACCCCAAAGGACAATTTCTCACTTCCTCTTGGGCAGTTTCGGGAACTGTTTTAGGATGGCAAAATGGATTTCTTAAGTTCTTCCATTTAGAGGAAAA
>JBIIHD010000321.1:0-2834 GCA_044236095.1 Crocinitomicaceae bacterium
TGGGATTTAAGTCCAACGAAAACCAAAATGTCAAATCCCCGATTTTTTTAATTTAAACCGTGTATCATGAAAAATCTCATTTTAATTATACTTTTCCCTTTTATTTGTTTTTTTATTGAAGGTCAAACTTCTAAATCGGAACGAAAATTTAACCATTGGGACTACTACAAAGCAGCTAAACTTTTCGAAAAAAAAGTAGCTAAAAATCCAAACGCAGATGATTATTTCAAACTTGGTGAATGCTACCGAAAAATGAACAATTTTAAAGTGGAAGAACAAGAAGCATATGACCATGTGAATGCTTATGGCCAATATTCTGATCCTGAATTTTATTACCATTATGGTCAAGTTTTACGAACCAATGGCTTGCACGAAAAATCTCGGGAAGCATTCATGAATTTTCAAGTTCTAAGGCCACATGATCCAAGAGTTTTACAAATTCAGAAATCTTGGCAAATTATGGAAGAAGATGCAAAGTCTGATCAACCTTTGGTTATCGAAAATATGGTTTTTTGTAATTCAGAATTTTCTGAATTCAGTCCGGTTTTGTACGAAAATTCTGTAGTTTTCACCTCATCAAGAAAGTCAAAAACACATCGAATAAAAAATGGCTGGAACGGACAAGCCTATTTTGATTTGTACAGCTCTAAAATAGAATCAGATGGAAAAAATCTGTTGGAAGTTCAATTATTTGGTGGAAAAAAAATCAATCACAGATATCACGATGGACCTGTTTGCTTTTCTAAAAATAATGATACTATGTATTTCTCGCGCGTTGACAAATTTCTGGAAGGTGAAGATCGCAAAGAACTGGAAATCGAACGAATTAAATTGTTTTGTTCTGTTTATCAAAATGGAAAATGGCAAAAAGCAAAACCATTTCCGCACAATAGCGATCAATTTTCATTGGGAAATCCTTATCTATCAGCAGATGGGAAAACACTCTATTTTGTTTCGGATATGACTACCGGATATGGTGGAACAGATATTTTTTATTCTGAATTTAATAATGGATCTTGGAGCAAACCGGTTAACGCAGGAGGATATATAAATACTATTAACAATGAGAATTTTCCTTCATTGGATAAAGATGGAAACTTGTATTTCTCATCGGATGGTTATGCCGGATTCGGAGGATTTGATATGTGCGTTGCGAAAAAATCAGGAAATGCATTTGATCAAGCTCATGTATTAAAACAACCCATAAATTCATCGTATGATGATATCGGAATGCTTGTTTTAGAAAATAATAAGCAAGGGTATTTCAGTTCAAGCCGGAAAACGAAAAATGTTGGTGATGATGACATTCTTTATTTTGATTTTACTGTTCTTAAGGATACAAATTTGATTATCAGTGATTACATCATTGGCTGGAAAGAAAAGGAAGATACTGTGATTTTAGCAAAGGAAGAGAAAAAAGAGGTAGATTCAATCCCTTCTCCCATTGTTGTTTATGATTTCGATACATTCGTAGATTCGCTTGGATACACTACCAAAGATGGGATGGATTTCATCATTTATTTTGATTTCGACATGTATTTTATTCGCGAAAATGAAAAAGCGAAATTGGAACAAGTGAAAGCAGAACTTACTAAAAACCCAACGTCTATACTTGTAATTGGAGGTCATACAGATAGTTACGGAACACCCGAATACAACATGGATTTATCCAAAAACAGAAATAATTCGGTTATTAAATACCTCCAGAATAATGGCATCGATCCCAATCGAATTCAGGCAACGGCATATGGTTTAACCAAACTTGTGAATGATTGTACGGTTGGATATTTATGTTCCAAAGATCAAAATCAATTAAACCGACGAGTAGAAATGAAAGTGGTTAAGAAGAAACCGTGATGAGTTGACAACGAAAAACGAAAAGCTGAAAGTTAAGCATCACGATAAAAAACAGCAGATTCATTACAATTCACTTGATATTTCAAAAAAAATAAAAGCAGATCGAGCTCAGTCGAGATCTGCTTTTGATAACTTAAAACTGCTTGATTAAGCTGTAGTATTCAACACTTTTTTGCAGTTTGAATAAAGGAAGCGTTTCCATTAATTCTTTCGCTTTGGCTTCGTCAATACCTTTAAAAATTAGGATAGCTCCATTTTTAGTATGCCTTAAAAATAAGCTTTCCAAAATTCCCTCTTCTTTCCATTTCGCCACTACTTCTTGTTCGTGTTTAATTATTTCCTGAAAGTTTGCAGGTAAATTTTCGGTGTCAATTGTTAAAATTGCTAGAATTCTGTTCATTGGATTTTATTTTTCTCTAAAGGTACCTTTATTTCTCGAGCTCTTTGAAGGCTTTCGGAATGCAATCTATAATTTGAGTAGCACTCATAGCGTATTCTGTATATTTTTTTTTCGCTTTATCGCTCGCTAACCCATGCAAATACATCCCTAAAATTACTGCTTCTTTAGGTGAATGATTAGAAGCCAAAATAGATGTAATCATACCTGTGAGGACATCTCCTGAGCCACCTTTTGCCATTCCTGGATTTCCCGTGCAATTGAAATAAACTTCACCAGATGGCGTCGATAACGATGAGTGTGCGCCTTTCAGCAAAATATAAATCGAATAAGTTTTGGATTTTTCAAGTTGCTTTTGCAATCGGTCGTATGCCGATTTAGAAGAACCAAACAACCGATCAAACTCTTTGGGATGAGGTGTTAAAATCGAATTTTTCGGTATCAATTTGATCCAATCAGGGTTTTCCGAAAGAATATTTAACGCATCTGCATCAATTACCAACGGACAAGTTGCTCGATGCAGAATTTTCAAAATTAATTCAGCAGTTCCGGGTTGTGTTCCAATTCCCGGACCAACACC
>JBIIHD010000322.1:0-2831 GCA_044236095.1 Crocinitomicaceae bacterium
TAATCACTAAGCTTTTTTACGGGTTCAATTTTTTCGTTGTAAACGTCTAAAATGTAACTAATCGATCTGAAGACATAAAATGAAATGCCAACTGGTACAATGATTTTGAGAGTAGCTAACGAGTTAGTTGAGATTGCATTTACTATTTCAATAAGGAAATTAGTGTATTTAAAATATATCAAAAGCCCTAGACTAAAAAACAAGGCCAAATACATATATTTTCTCTTGACATTTTCATTTTCTGTCTCCATTATTTTCTGAGCTGCCCAAAAATCAACAAGTGTTGGAATTAAAATAATTAAACATAAAAAGCCAGCCAGTTTGTAATAAAAAAAGAAACTGAATAAAATTATCAGCCATTTTTTCGTCTCAGACTTTTTGGAAACCAAATTAAAAGCGACCAAGAAAATCGTAAAGGCAAACAAAAAATAACCACTCACCAAAGAAATTGGGTTCTCTGGATCAAAAGAAAAGATATTCTTAAGTATGTTCGTGAAATTTTCCATTCTACTTAATCCTTGCAGGTGGTTTTGGTTTTAAATTATGGTAAATCGGAGATTTTTTTGCCTTTGACTTCGGAAATTTCAAATTGATCGGATATGCACTTTTCTTCATTATGAAGGTTGCAACTGAATCCATCCATTGAGATGCGGATTTTTTTGTTGGGTGAACTCCATCAGCCACGCGATCAAACTTTAAATTCTTGGACAAGAAAAACGCTCCATCTTCGACAGATTGTTCAATCAATTTATTAATTCCTGTATCTTCTTTCCAATTTGGAGGACCAATCCAAATAAGCGGTAAATCTCCAACTTGACTCAAAATCTCATCCATGTATTTTTTACCTGCAGAAATAATATTTGGATTCCACATGTCACCACTACCCATGGCTAGAATCACATACGTCGGTTTGTGTTTTTTAATGTAATAAGCAATCGTATCCGTACTTCCATACCAAGTGATAGATGAAGAATACCAAATGACAGCTGCCAATTGATGATTATTTTGTTGGCAATAATCATTCAATCTTGGACACAATCCTTCTAACATTGAATCACCGAAAATCAAGATTTTTTGTGAAGTTGTATCAACAGCAAGGCTGTCAGCAGGTGATCCTGGTACTGTTTTCTTGACTTTTTTTCTCTTGATAGGTTTGGATTTTTCAGGATCTTTTAACTTAGACAAATTAGAAAAATATTCACTTAAATTATTGTTTTTTAACTTGTAGCCAGCAACTGAAACTTCTAATAAATGATATGAACTTAGAAACAAATAAAGAATAGCGGTGAAAAAAATGAAAAATACCGGCAAGTAAACTTTTAACTCCGAATTCTTCTTAAAAAGTGATTTTTTTTGAGCCATGGGAGGGCAAAAGTACGGATAAATTACAAATTTGCAAGAAAACAGAAGAGTATTACAAACAAAAATCCCGATTGCAAAAACAACCGGGATTTTTGGTATTAGAAGTCAAACTTATCTCTTCACAAAAGAAACTTTCTTTCCTTCAACCTCAAGAAAATAAACACCCGAATTTAAGCTGCTTACTTCTATCATATTTGATTCAGTTGTGATTAACACTTTTCCATTCAAGTCCAAAACTCGCTTAGTTCCTTCAACATTAACATTCAAAAAGTCAGTTGTTGGGTTGGGATATAAAGAAATATCGGAAGCTAATTCATTCAAACTTGCTGAAGTTGAGCGAACATCAAAAACAATTGTTCCCGGAGAAACACCTACGTTAAAACTGGCTAATTCGGTATTTGATGCATTAAAAACACGAACGTTTCCGTATGAAAAGAAATCTGTTTCACTCGCAAATAAGTTACCCGAAACCGGTTCCTGTGCCAATTCATAATAATTCAACGTATGACCACTTACCGGGCCTACAGGGTTCATCAAATTAATATCGAATTCATTTAATGTTGTTTCCATTGAAATTTGATAAACCAATTTATCGTCTCTTAATGCAGAAGTTCCACAACCTGTAGATGCTGTTGCAATATTTACTGTCGAATTTGAAGATCCGTCCAAGGCAACTTTTGAAATAGAAGAACCGGACCAATCTTTGTTGTTTACGGAATACAAAAATGAACAAACTTTCACTAAGTTGTCTGGGTTTTTTCCATCTGGACCTAAATCAATTTCATTTCCATAAGTCAAGGTATTCAAATCCAGCTTTCCTATGATTCCTTTTTCATTTCCCCACTCATATCCGTTATTCACAGCGATATAAGCAGAAGAGCCATCCAATACAATATTTTGTGTTGCCCATTTCGGGCCTTGAATCGTGTCGATTGGAGCTATCAACGTCATGTTTGTAGCATCAAATACATGCAAGTACGAATCATACGTTGTCAAATACTCACCACGTGTAGCGACCAATTTATTTTGATAAATTCCTAAGTTTCTAACACCCGGACAAGAAACAGAAGAAATTTCTTGGTGTGAATTCAAATCCATTTTGTAGATTTTTGAATCCGCCGCTACGTAATAGAAGTTTCCTTCAATAATCAAATCAGATGCAAAGCGCATCCCTTCTAACGTATCAACAACTGAATACGCTTGTGAAATCGGATCGTACTTTCCGATAGTAACGGGCTCAACAATTTCATTTGTTTGATAATCAAAATAGCCCTCATTTAAAATGATCGCTTGATGTAAATAATTTTGTGCTTGTGAAAACACGGATAGGAATAATCCTGCTGATAGTAATACCTTTTTCATTCGTTCTGTTTTTAAACGGTTAATAAACTAAAAACAAGAAGATGAAAAAAGAAGGAACCGAACGGGCGCAACTCAACCCATTTACGAGTCCGACTTTATTCTGAAGT
>JBIIHD010000323.1:0-2826 GCA_044236095.1 Crocinitomicaceae bacterium
ATCGCTACGAAGGTCCAGACGCAATGCACGGAACACATGTATCTGGAATTATTGCGGCAAAAAGAGGAAATGGAATAGGAATAGATGGAATTGCAGCCAATTCAAAAATCATGGTTTTACGTGCTGTTCCTAATGGAGATGAAAGGGATAAAGACATTGCAAATGCGATTCGTTATGCAGCGGATAACGGCGCTAAAGTTATTAATATGTCCTTTGGTAAATATTACACGCCAAATAAGGAAGTAGTTGATGAAGCTATTCGCTATGCGGCAAGTAAAGACGTATTGTTGATTCACGCCGCAGGGAATGATGCTAAAGACAAAGATATTGAAGATTCTTACCCTACACGAATATTTGATGATGGTTCTACAGCTAAAAACTGGCTAGAAATTGGCGCAAGTAGTTCGAAATCAGGTGTCAAATTATTAGCTGAATTTTCGAATTATGGCTCCAAAACAGTTGACGCTTTTGCACCGGGGGTTGATATTTATTCTACTGTGCCTGATGCCAAATACGAAGATGCTTCAGGAACAAGTATGGCTTGTCCGGCAACCGCGGGAGTGGCGGCATTAATTCGTAGTTATTTTCCAGAGTTGACAGCTGAAGAGGTTGCCTCGGTAATTATGAAAACAGCAGAGCCTTACACTAAAACTGTAAAGATTCCTGGTAAATCAAAAAAGGAAGCCAAAGGGAAAATGAGTCAAGTATGTATTACCGGCTCATTTGTAAATGCGGCAAATGCAGTTGAATTTCTACTTAAG
Organism: Crocinitomicaceae bacterium; assembly: GCA_044236095.1. Taxonomy (GTDB): domain Bacteria; phylum Bacteroidota; class Bacteroidia; order Flavobacteriales_D; family Crocinitomicaceae; genus UBA952. The sequence continues at coordinate 762 of JBIIHD010000323.1, forward strand.
AAATAAGAGAACTACCGTTCGGACTATTCTACGGTAACACTTTTCGCCAAATTCCTTGGTTGGTCAACGTTACATCCACGCATTACTGCAATGTGGTAGGACAACAATTGAAGAGGAATGGTAGCTAAAAGTGGAACAAGAAATTCATTTGTTTCAGGAATTTCGATTACTTCATCTGCAATTTCTCGTACATGAACATCTCCTTCCGTAACGATTGCAATGATTTTTCCTTTTCGCGCCTTAACTTCTTGAATATTTGAAACTACTTTTTCGTAAGAGTTACCTTGAGTTGCAATCACAAAAACAGGCATGTTTTCATCGATTAACGCAATTGGACCATGTTTCATTTCAGCAGCTGGATAGCCCTCTGCATGGATATATGAAATCTCTTTTAATTTCAATGCGCCTTCTAATGCTACTGGGAATGAACTACCTCTACCTAAATACAATGCATTTGAAACGTCTTTGTATTGAGCTGCAATTCGTTCTATATGTGCATTACTTTCTAAAACGCGTTTAACTTTGTTCGGAATCGCCTCAAGCTCGGCCAACATTGCATGAAGAGCAGACTTAGTTATCGTTCCTTTTTTATGCGCTAAAGTCAAGGCCATTAAAATAAGAATAGTTACTTGAGCTGTAAATGCCTTTGTTGATGCAACACCAATTTCAGGGCCTGCGTGCGTGTAAGAACCTGCATCAGTAACACGAGAAATGGAAGAACCAACTACATTACAAATACCAAGAATGGTTGCCCCTTTTGCTTTTGCTAATTCAAGTGCAGCCAAAGTATCAGCTGTTTCTCCAGATTGAGAAATGGCTATTACCACATCACTTTCGTGTATAATCGGATTACGATACCTAAATTCGCTTGCATACTCCACTTCTACGTTAATTCTTGCCAGATCTTCGATGAGGTATTCGCCAACCAATCCTGCGTGCCAAGAGGTACCACAAGCAACGATAATTAACCGAGTTGCTTGAATCATTTTGTCCTCATATTCACGAATCCCTCGCAAAGAAACCCATCCTTCATCGGTATTTAATCTACCTCTGTAGCAATCTAGAATGGATCTTGGCTGTTCGTAAATTTCTTTCAACATAAAATGCTCGTAACCCCCTTTTTCCAGAGCTTCGAGTTCGAGTTCTAATTGCTGAATGTAAGGAGTTTTTTGTTGGTCACCGATATTGTATAATTTCAATCCAGATTCAAGATCAATGACGGCAATTTCTTCATCTTCCATATATACTACTTGCTTCGTATATTCGACGATAGGAGTTGCATCAGACGCTAAATAAAAATCGCCTTCAGTACCAATTCCAACCACAAGAGGGCTACTTTTTCGCGCCGCAACAAGTCGATTAGGTTGATGTTTTGAAATGGCAACTATGGCATAAGCCCCCACAACATAATGAAGAGCTATCCTTAATGCTTCACCAAACCAAACATTTTCCTTTTTACAAATATTGTCAATCAAATGAACAAGAACTTCCGTGTCAGTTTCACTCTTAAAAACGTAACCCTGACTTATCAATTCTTTTCTAAGGGAATCGTAATTTTCAATGATTCCATTATGTATTAAGGCAATCGAACCATCCATTGAAACATGAGGATGAGCATTTTCGTCTGTCGGCGGTCCATGTGTTGCCCAACGCGTATGACCAATTCCTGCATGCCCTGATATATCAAATTGCTTTGCATGGTCTTCTAAGTTGGATACTTTACCAGCACGTTTATATACGGACAGTTCACCATTTGATATCAAGGCAACACCTGCGCTGTCATAACCGCGGTACTCTAATCTTTTAAGTCCTTTCAGTACAATAGGAAAAGCTTCTTTTTTTCCTATATAAGCAACAATTCCACACATAATTAGTAGGTTGTATAAGTGAGAATTAATTTCGGTTTCATTTTATTTGACGTATTCAACCCATTGAAAACAATTCGTTCAGCTGAATTTATAAAAAATCTAGGAGAAATAACTAATCCTGTGTTTTCAAGTTCTTCGCCGATAATCGATTGAACATAATCTCGTACATCAATAAAAAAATGTTTTTTGGAATCGCT
>JBIIHD010000324.1:0-2814 GCA_044236095.1 Crocinitomicaceae bacterium
TCGAAATCACAATCTGCAAAAATGATATTCGGATTCTTTCCGCCTAACTCTAAAGATAGTTTTTTGAACATGGGTGCTGCGGTTCTAGCAATGTATTCACCTGTTGCAGTTCCTCCCGTAAACGAAATCGCTTTGATTTTCGGATGTTTCACCATCGCATCACCAACTGTTGATCCTAGTCCATGTAGAATATTCAAAACCCCTGAAGGCATTCCTGCTTCAGTACAAACTTCACCTAATAAATAGGCGGTATAGGGAGTGATTTCAGATGGTTTAGCAATTACACAATTTCCAGCGGCTAAGGCAGGGGCTATTTTCCATGAAAAAAGATACAAAGGTAAATTCCAAGGAGAAATACATCCGACAATTCCAATTGGTTTGCGAGTCGTATAATTCACTCCAATTCGCTCCATATAATGCGATTCAGATGCAAAATGCAAAATAGCCGTGGCAAAAAAATGGAAATTCGACACAGCACGCGGAATATCTACTGACTTAGCCAGAGAAAGAGGTTTTCCATTATCTTTCGATTCAGCAGCAACGAATTCATCCATCCTGCGCTCAATTCCTTCAGATACTTTTACTAAAATGGCACTTCTTTCTTCAGCAGACATTTCAGACCAAATGGGAAAAGCTTTTTCAGCTGCTATAATAGCTTGGTTAACGTCATCTTCGTTTGAATTAGGAATCAAGGAGTAAATTTCTCCTGTTGCTGGTTCATAATTGTCGAGATATTGATTGGAAATAGGATTAACATATTCACCGTTGATGTAATTGCGTAATTTTTCCATGATGCACGAAGATTTTCTTATCCTACAAAATTGGAAAAAAGAAATGAGTTGTTTAGCTTTAATTCAAGGAATTATTTCATTTCGAACTTGACAGTCTGATTTCCACATTGTAAAAGAAACGACCCCGGCTCGAAAACCCATTTATTATTTGAATTGACAAATTTTAATTCATTACTTGAAATGATAAAAGAAACCGTTTTAATTTCTCCCGGTTCCAAATTTATTTTCTGAAAATGCTTTAACTTTTTGTTAGCAGGGGTAATGCTGGCATATTCATCTGTTATATACCACTGAATTACTTCTTTACCCGCAAGTAAGCCTGTGTTTTTTACTTCTATTGACGCTTTAAATTTATTGTTTTCTGAACCGTCTATTTTTAAATTAGAGTAAGCGAAAGAAGTATAACTCAAACCAAATCCAAAAGGCCATTGAGGATCAATTGGTTTACCGTCTAACTTATTTGTTTTCGTTTCTGAATTCACGTAATCGTAATATTCTACAACACCATCAAATTTTGGATAGGTGTAGGGTAATTTACCAGAGGGGTTTACCTTTCCAAAAATAATTTCTGTTATTGCCTCACCTCCAAAATCACCGGGTAAATATGCGTGCAGGATGGCTGAGCTTTTTGGTTCTAATTCTCTAATGATATGTGGTTTGCCAAAAAACAGAACTAAAATCACCGGTTTTCCTGTTGCTTGTAGTGCTTTTACTAGTTCTTGTTGTTCATCACATAAATTTATTGACTTAACATCTCCAGGTTTTTCAGTTGCTGGCATTTCACCCAAACAAATTATAATTTTATCAGCTTGTGTGGCACTCTGCAATACTTTTGTTTTGTTCTCAATCTTACAACCTTCCCAACCATTTACATTGGATAAATCATAGCCATTTTCAAAAATTAGATTTTGTCCCAATTCCTTTTGAAGGGATGCGCGTAATGTCAATGCTCCTTTTGTGTTGAATGCTGTATCTTCACCTTGCCAAGTGTGCGTCCATGCGCCGTTGTGAAAAATCAAATTATCTGCTGCTTCTCCAACCAATAATATCTTATCAGAATTCTTCAATGGAAGTGTTGAATTTTCATTTTTAAGTAATGTTATTGATTCTAAAGCGGCATTTTTTGCATCGTTTTTAAATGCTTCTGATCCAAATTTAGTGTATTCATTCCAGGGAATTACTTGTTTTTCATACAGACCAAGTTTCAGTTTTACGTATATAATCCGAGTAACTGCATCGTTTAAGCGCTTCATAGAAATCTTTTTTTCTAAAACAGCCTCTTTAAATAAGTTCAAGTATTCTTCGTGGGGGCCATTGTAAGGAACCATACTCATGTCTAATCCAGCGTTTATTGCCATGATAATCGCTTCTTTTTGGCTTGCTGCCACCTTATGAACGGTATGCAACATGCGAATATCTTCCCAATCAGAAACCGCTAATCCTTTGAATCCCCATTGAGTTTTTAATAAATCTGTAATTAAGTATTTGTTGATGTGTCCTGGTATTCCATTGACATCTCCTGAATTAATCATTACGGTTAAGGCTCCTGCATCAATTGCGGCTTTAAATGATGGTAAATAAAGTTCATGCATGATTCTTTCTGGAATCCAAGCAGGTGTTCTGTCCCTTCCTGAACGAGGCAAACTATATCCAACAAAATGTTTCATACAAGCCGCAACTCGAGTAGATTCTGCTGGGTCAGTTCCTTGATACCCTTTCACCAACTCAGCACCCATTTGAGAAGCCAATAATGGATCTTCACCTAAAGTTTCGAAAAAACGTGACCATAATGGCTGTCTCCCTAAATCTAGGACCGGAGAAAAATTCCATGGAACACCTGAAGCGCGCGTTTCATAGGCCGTTATTTCTCCCATTTTATTCGCTAAAGAAGGATTCCAAGTTGCTGCTAAACCAATTTCCTGAGGAAATAGAGTTCCACCTACAACATAATTTGCCCCGTGTATGGCATCTACTCCATATATCACGGGAGCAACAGTTTTTCCATTTTTGTAGGGGGCATGAA
>JBIIHD010000325.1:0-2813 GCA_044236095.1 Crocinitomicaceae bacterium
AGATAATAACCAATTTAGAAGAAACAGCAGTATGCTTAGAAATAGATTGACCTTTAAACATGATATAAAAGACTTTTTTCTTTCTCCTTTTGTTTCTATTGAACATTTTTACAGATGGAATCGTGATGTAATTTATAGGGAAGACGAAATAAATATTACAGGTGGAACGAGTGCCTTGAGATATTTTATTGGAACTGAGCTTGAAATAACTAAAAAACAACGAATTGTACTTTCAATCGGATTAAGAGAGTCGATTCTAAATAATAGAAACTATCTTTTTAGATTGAATTATAAAGTGCATTTTTAATTATTCATTATCTTCCTCAAGATCTACTTTTTCCCCTCTTATTTTTTGTTTGATTTTATCCCAAAGTGTATCGATCTTTTTCTCCATCGATTGCCACGAGTCGCAAGAAGCAAATGTTTTTTTGTTTTTTGGATAGTATATTATTGAAAGTGGTTTTACTCCTTGTTTTCTGCATTCTTTGTAAATCTCTGTTTTTTTGTGTTCTTTCTTCATTTTTCTCATAGCAATGATCTTCCTAAACGGTTTATCATTGCCAAACAAAATTTTTTCATATTCTTGATATAAACTATAAGTTAAATCAGCGCAGTCACAAGTTGTATATGTTTTTTTAGTAGTACAAGAACTAAAAAAAATTACTGTCACTGTTATTAAAAAAATTTTTGATTTCATGGTGTTCAATTTTCTAGGCATAATCATTTTTTGATTTTATGTTACAGATCTATTTACTATCATCGTGAAATGGTTTAAGGAGACTTATATTTTTCAGCTCTCTTGTCTTTTAAAAATTACATCATAATAAAGGCATTTTTCGTAATTTTAGCCCATCTAATACAAGACCTTTAAAATGGAACAAGTTGCGCCATATATCCCTACCAACAAAATTAGAATTGTAACTGCTGCTTCACTTTTTGATGGACATGATGCTGCTATCAATATCATGCGTCGTATTATTCAAGCTACAGGTTGTGAAGTAATTCACCTTGGACATGATCGATCCGTGGAGGAGGTTGTAAATTGCGCCATTCAAGAGGACGCTCAGGCCATTGCCATGACTTCGTATCAAGGTGGTCATATTGAGTATTTTAAATACATGTTTGACTTATTAAAAGAAAAGGGAGCTCCTCATGTCAAGATTTTTGGTGGTGGAGGTGGAACCATTTTGCCTTCCGAAATTGAAGAGTTACAAGCGTATGGTATTACTCGAATTTATCATCCGGATGATGGAAGAGCGATGGGATTGCAAGGAATGATCAACGATTTGATTCAAAAATGTGATTTTCCGGTTGGAACGAATATTACGAATGAACCTGATAAATTAGCCGAGAAAAATGTTCCTGCGATAGCTCGAGTGATTTCAGCGGCTGAGAATTTTGCCGAAGAAAATGCGGAAATTCTTACAAAAATCAGACAAGTTGCTAAAAATAAATCAATTCCAGTTTTAGGAATTACAGGAACAGGTGGTGCAGGAAAATCCTCGTTGGTGGATGAATTGGTTCGTCGATTTTTGATAGATTTCAACAACAAACAAATTGCCGTAGTTTCAGTAGATCCATCCAAACGAAAAACGGGTGGAGCTTTGTTGGGTGATCGCATTCGCATGAACTCCATTAAAAGTGACCGAGTGTATATGCGATCCTTGGCAACTCGTCAATCTAATTTGGCTTTATCTAAGCATGTTGCTGAGGCTATCAGTATTTTGAAAGCCGCGAACTACGATTTAATCATATTAGAAACTTCTGGTATTGGACAATCGGATACAGAAATTTTAGATCACAGCGATGTTTCTTTGTATGTTATGACACCAGAGTACGGTGCGGCAACGCAGTTAGAGAAAATTGATATGCTCGATTTTGCCGATGTTATCGCGTTAAATAAATTCGATAAACGTGGTGCTTTGGATGCCTTGCGTGATGTCAGAAAACAATACCAACGCAATCACAATTTGTGGGAGAAAAACGTGGACGATATGCCGGTTTACGGAACCATCGCTTCTCAATTTAACGATCCAGGTATGAATTCACTGTATAAAGTGATTATGGATAAAATCGTGGAAAAAACGGGAGCTACGCTAAATTCTACGTTTGAGATTACGCGAGAAATGTCGGAGAAAATTTTTGTGATTCCACCGGATAGAACGCGCTATTTATCAGAAATTTCAGAGAACAACAGAACCTATGATAAATGGGTAAACCAACAGGTTGAAGTTGCTGAAAAACTTTATGGTTTGCATACTTCCATACAAACGTTGAGTAAATCTTCAATCGAAGATAAAGACCGACTAGTAAAAGGGTTAACCGGAGCTTTTGAAACAGAAAAATTGAATTTCGACCCTAAAAATTGGGCGATAATTGAAAATTGGGACGAAAAGAAACAAGCGTTTAAGAATCCTGAATATCAATTCAAAGTGCGTGATAAAGTGTTAAGTATTCAAACACATACTGAATCGCTTTCACATTCACAAATACCGAAAGTTGCTTCACCGAAATATTCAAGCTGGGGAGACATTTTACGCTGGGTTCTTCAGGAAAATTACCCGGGAGAATTCCCATACACCGCAGGATTATTTCCATTCAAACGTGAGGGAGAGGATCCAACGCGTATGTTTGCCGGCGAAGGTGGCCCAGAAAGAACGAACAAACGTTTCCACTACGTGAGTTTAGGAATGCCAGCAAAACGTCTTTCAACTGCTTTTGACTCAGTAACTTTGTATGGAAACGATCCCGATTTAAGACCAGACATTTACGGAAAAATTGGGAATTCAGGCGTTTCGATTTGTTGTTTAGAC
>JBIIHD010000326.1:0-2811 GCA_044236095.1 Crocinitomicaceae bacterium
GAACAACATTATCCGTTAATGTATCCTTTGAAAACAAACGCAAGGACTGTAGAACTTTCAATTTTTCATTTCGAACAGCATTTGCATCTAAACTTGCTGGTGGCTCCATACAAACCAAACAAAGTAACTGAAGTAAATGATTTTGAACCATATCCAACAGAGCACCGGTTTTGTCATAATAACCAGCTCTTGCCTCTACTCCTAAACTTTCAGATACCGTAATTTGAATATTTTCAATGTTTTCTTTGTTCCATGCTTTTTCAAAGAGATGATTTGCAAAGCGTAATACCATCAAATTTTGAACGGTTTCTTTTCCTAAATAGTGATCAATTCGAAAAATTTGGTCTTCATTGAAGCATGTCGAAATGGTGTCGTTTATTTTTTTACTTGAATTCAGGTCAAACCCTAATGGTTTTTCAAGGACAACTTTACTTTTTTTATCAATTAAATTCGAAGCCTTTAATGCATTACAAATTTCTCCATAAGCAGATGAAGGAACAGAAAAGTAATAGACTTTTTGCCAATCTGAATTTTCTTGTATTAAATCCTTTAAAGGTAAATACGCCTCAACACTCGGTTGTGAAATCGAAACAAGTCGAATATGATTTTTAAAATTTTTAAAAAAACTTTTCTTTTCTGATTCAATTCCTGGAAGGAAGGAGTATAATTCTTCAAAAAAATCAATTGAAGACTCTTTTCTTTTGACACACAGGATTTTAAAACTTGAACTCAGCTGGCCGTCAACAAATCGCTGATATAACGCTGGAAGAATCTTGCGCTTGGATAAATCTCCATCCCCACCAAAAATTACAAGGTTAAATGATTTTATTTTTAAGTTTTCCATATATTTACAAACCAAATTTAACACTTAATGTTTAAATGACACTAACTTTTTTTTGTATCTTGCATAAATTTTTTTAAGAATGTTAATTATTATTGAAAGTGGATCGACGAAGGCAGACTGGTTAATTATCAAGGATGAGAATAGGATACAGCATTATACAATGGGATTTAATCCGTTTTTTCATTCTTCGGAATTTGTCGAAGATGTTTTGTTTCGTGATGAATTTTTGAATGGGTTTTTTAATGAATCCGGAAAAATCTTTTTTTATGGTGCTGGTTGTTCATCGAAAGAACTTCAAAAAACAATACAATTGGGGTTTGAAGCCGTTTTTAAAAACGCAAAGGTATTTGTAGACCATGATTTGTCTGCTGCTGCACTTTCGGTATATCGAAATTCAGATGTCATTGCATGTATATTAGGTACGGGTTCAAATTCAGTTTATTTTGATGGTAAAAATCTTTCTGAAGTTGTTCCTGCTTTGGGGTATATTTTAGGTGATGAGGGTAGTGGAAGTTTTTTTGGAAAACAAATGTTATCAGATTTTTTGTATAGTAAACTTCCATTACAAATGGTGCAAGAAATTATTGAAAGAGGGCTTTCCAAGGATGAAATCTTTAAAAATGTTTACATGGAGCCTAATGCTAATGTATTCCTTGCTTCCTTGAGTCCGATACTTATAAATAATAGAAATTTAGAATACTCTCAGAAACTAATAGTTCGCGGATTTGATTTGTTTTTAGAAAATCATGTTTTGTGCTTTCCAAATTACAAGGAGACAGAAGTTTCATTTGTAGGATCAATCTCCGCATTGCTGAGCGATGAGCTAAGGACTGCTTGTGAAAGAAAAGGAATAAAAATAGGCCAAATTATTCGTAGACCAATTGATTCGTTAGCAAATTATCATATGGCTCAAGTAGGAATTGACAATTAGCAGCTATTTAAAAACTTTTTTCACCGTTGATTGTCTTATATTTTGAATATTTGACTCAAAAATTTGTTAAAATAATTTTTATCATTAATTTTGGGTCAATATGACACTAAGTTATTAATTTAAAATTTTTAAACCTATGAAAAAACTGTTTACTTTAATTTCAGCGGTTGCTTTTAGCACGCTAACTTTCGCTCAATCAATAGGAATGATTGGCGATTTTACGAATTGGTCATCAGATGAGGTGATGAACACGTCAGACAATGTTACCTTTACAATAACAGGCTATACCTTTACTGTTACTGGTGGTGTGAAGTTTAGACAAGACGCTGACTGGGCTATCAATTGGGGTGATGCTGCTTTTCCTTCTGGAATTGGCACACAGGGAGGAGCGAACATTCCTGTGCCTGCTGGCACATATGACATTTCATTTAACATGACAACGGGTGAATATAGCTTTACCGCTGTTTCAACAGGTTTTGATGAAATTGGTTTTACAGGTGGATTCAATGGTTATCAAGCAGTTGTACCCATGGCTACATTAGATGGCATTGATTATATTTACACTGATAAATTTTTCGTTGCGCCGAATGTAAAATTCCAAAGAACTACTCCAACTTCAACAAATTGGGGTGGGACTGCTTTTCCTTTTGGAACTGCAACAGAAAATGGTAATGATATTCCATTAACAGTTGGATACTACAATGTAGCTTTCAACAAAAACACATTGGCTTATGATTTTGAGCAAGTTCCAGTCGGCCTAATCGGAACTGCAATTCCTCCATTCGACTGGTCAGTTGATGTTCCTATGGAATCTACAGATGGAGGTATCACTCATTATTTGTACAACTATACAATCGGTGATGGTGTTGCTAAATTTAGAGCAAACGGTGGATGGGCAACAAATTGGGGAGGTGGAGAATTTCCTGCAGATACCGCTTTCTTGAACGGTTCAGATTTCGCTGTTGCTGCTGGTACATATGATACAATTTCATTCAACCGTTACACTGGACAATTCAGCTTTGGTGGTTCAGTTGAG
>JBIIHD010000024.1:0-9129 GCA_044236095.1 Crocinitomicaceae bacterium
CGTAACTGTACTGCCTTCTCCATCAACCGGTTTAGAATTTTTGAACGGTCAAATTACATCATTACAGCCCAACGCTTTGTATCAATGGTTGCTCTGTCCTTCATTAACAATTATTCCGGGGGCAACCTCTGTTGAATATACTCCGCCAATAAATGGAGAATACGCTGTAATTGTTACTTTGGCAAATGGTTGTTCGGATACTTCAAATTGCATAACTATCAACGATTTAGGAGTTGACGAGCTGGGCGAAATTCATAGTTTATTTCCAAATCCTGGTAATGGAACCTTTAAAGTTGAAACCCTATTAGGGGAGTTGAATTCACTTACCGTATTAGACTTAACGGGCAGGAAACAAGAAGTTCGAACAGATGGATTATCCTATGCTCTCACAAACAATACTTCAGGCTTATTTTTAATTCATGTTGAATTAAAAAATGGGCAAACTTTAACAATCCCTTATGTTAGGGAATAATTATACGAAATACCAATTATTTTTAGGTTTTTCTTATTTTTTTCATACCTTTGCATTCCTTAAAATTTTCCATTTGATTAATTTTAAGGCAAAAAATTGATTTATAACACTTTAAGTATAAGATATGCCAAGCGGAAAAAAAAGAAAAAGACACAAAATGGCTACGCACAAGCGTAAGAAAAGACTTCGTAAAAACCGACACAAGAAGAAGAAATAATATCTTTATTGCGTGATTTGAAAAGGTTGCATTATTTGTAATACATGCAACTTTATTGTTTTTAGTTGTTTTACCTTAGAATTTTATAAAGTGAATCTCGAATTAGTTGTAGAGGCCCGTTCAGGGGGTGTCTGGATTGCTTTGTTGCGTGACGGTAAACTTGTTGAACTTCACGAGGAACAAGGCGGTAGCGACTTTGCAGTCGGAGACATCTATCTTGGAAAAGTTCGGAAACTTGTGCCTAGCTTAAACGCTGCATTTGTTGATGTGGGTTATGAAAAAGACGCATTTTTACATTATTTGGACCTTGGTTCACAATTTAATTCCTTAAATAGATTCACACGCGACACCCTGAAAGGTAAACAAAATGTTGGCGATCTCCAGTATTTTAAACTAGAAAAAGATATTGATAAAGACGGTAAAATTGACTCTCTTCTTTCTTCTTCTCAACCCATTTTGGTTCAAGTAGCTAAAGAGCCTATTTCTTCAAAGGGTCCAAGACTTTCTTCAGAGGTAACGCTCGCAGGAAGGTATTTAGTTCTAGTTCCCTTCTCCGAGAAAATTTCTATTTCACAAAAAATTAAAAGTCAAGAGGAGCGAGACCGTTTGAAGGACTTAATGAATAGAATTAAACCAAAGAATTTCGGAGTAATTATTCGTACTGTTGCTGAGGAAAGAACAACCGCTGATCTTGAGCAAGACCTGTTTTCCTTAATGGATAAATGGAAAACTATGCACACTAACCTAAAACTATCGACTCCCCCAAGTCGTGTATTAGGTGAATTAAACAAAACAAATTCAATACTTCGCGATTTATTAAATGGCGATTTTTCCCATATTCATATTAACGATCAAGCAATGTTAGATGAAATGAAGGAATTTATTTCAGACATTGCACCTGGGAAAGAGAAAATTTTAAAACTACACGATAACCGGATAAGTCTTTTCGAAAAATTTGGAATTAACAAACAGATCAAAACCCTGTTTGGCAAGAAAGTTCCCCTGAACAGCGGAGGCTATTTAATCATTGAGCATACTGAGGCTATGCACGTGATTGATGTGAACTCCGGGAACCGAAAAGGCTCAGATGGGCAAGAATCAAATGCTTTGTCAACCAATATTGAAGCTGCAGAAGAGATCGCCAGAATTCTTCAATTACGTGATATGGGCGGAATAATTTGTGTGGATTTTATTGACATGCACGATAAAGAAAACAATCGAATCCTATTTGAAAAAATGAAAGAATTCATGAGGTCTGATCGTGCGAAACACAACATTCTTCCCCCATCAAAGTTTGGTGTTATTGAAATTACCCGTCAACGAGTAAAACCTGAAACATCCATTCAAACCTCAGAAAAATGCCCGACATGTAATGGAACTGGGGAAATTCAGGCAAGTATCTTATTTGCTGAGGAAATTGAATCGAACTTGAGTTTTCTTTTACTTGATCGTCAAGAAAAAGGCCTTCGCTTAGAAGTTCATCCTTACCTCTATGCTTATTTTACCAAAGGTATTATTTCAAGACAATGGAAATGGTTTTTCAAATACAAACAATGGATTCCTATTCAAAGTAGAACAGACAATCAGCTCTTGGAATACAGGTTCAGATCTAAAGACAACACAGAAATAACAGTTTAATGTCGTCTATTCCTCTCGAATACAGGGAAGATTATCAAAAAATAGAGCATTATTGCGCATTTCAAGAACATTGTGAATTTGATGTTCGCAAGAAATTGAAAGAAAGAAAAATCCCAACGGAACTTACAACATTATTCATAGGGAAATTAAGGAGTGATAAATTTCTTGATGATAATAGATATTGTCAATCATTTGTAAATGATCATATTAATATCAAGCGTTGGGGGAAACAAAAAATCTATTCTGCTTTAAAAATGAAACAGTTATCAAAAAGTGCAATTGAAAATTCACTTAAAAGCATTCCTAATTCTACGTATTTGGAAAATTTACATCACTTATTCGATAAGAAAAGTCGTGAATTGAGTACAGAGAAAGATGATGCAAAAAAGAAAGCCAAAATCATGCGATATTTGGCTTCCAATGGCTACGAAATGAACCTTATTTATTCCTTGTTTGATTAATCTTCGTCATCCAAACTTGGGCTGCTTCCACCACTGTTTTTAAGTAGTCTAGAACTTGTTTCTCCCGGCTTTTTCATGACACAAGCACCCTCAAAGAAACCGCCCTCTTCAATTGCCAAGCGAACCGTTTCGATATCTCCGGTTATTCTAGCTGTAGAACGTAAAACTAATAAATTTTCAATGGTAAGTTCACCTTCTAAGGTGCCCTCAATGTCAGCATCAATACAAACCAAATTTCCGGAAATTTTTCCTGTATTTCCTATAATTACCTTACCAGAACAAGACACATTACCAATTACATCTCCTTCAATGATAATGTTAGAATCAGAAACAATATCTCCGGTTATTTCTGTTCCCTCAATAATTTTATTGAATCCTCCGTTGTTTTCAGAACCAAAAAAGTCTCTTTTAATCATGATTTAATAATTTTCGTCGTGAAACATTTCATACTCATCTAGTTTCTTCAGTTCAAGCAGTTTTTTAAGATTATCAGCACTAATTAAATATATTTTTAGTTCATTGAATTTTCCTAACTCTCTTTTCGCTGCTTTGTAAGAAGTAACATATTCTTTCCCTTTTTTAAGTGATTTAAATTCTTTTAATAGTACTAAGCTATTCGTTTCGCTTAATACGAGAGAAGATGATTTAAGTTTCAAATTTGAAAATTTATCCGAATTATAAGTGTTTATTTTATTTTGTACATCATTAGAATTCGTTGATTTTTCTGTGATTATGATAATGTAATGTACTGCTTCATCATTATAAACATAAGGGGAAATTTTCTTAGAAATACTGTCATTTTTAGAATATCCATCTTGAATAATTTTGATCATTTCTGTCGCTCTTTTTTCCTGATCTGTCCCCGGAAATTCAGTTGTTATTTGAGTTAAATCCGGAATTAAACTTGTTTTATCAGCAGTGATATTTGCTTTTGCAGTAACTCTAAGCAATTTTAATTTTGCGCGAAATTTAGTTTGTTCATTTTTTTTCAGTGCAGCATCTATTTCATTTACAACAAGATTGAAATTTTTCTTTACATAATTTTCAAAAATCTTGAGGTATTCACCTTCCTCCTGTTCTTCTTTTTGTTTTTGTTTCAGGAAGAATTCAGGATCTTTTAAAAACGCTGCAAAATCAGAGTTAGGATAGTTTGTTAAAATATGATTTTTGTAAACCTCGGCCCCAGAACTTCCTTCCTTCAATCGATACAGTTGGAATGATGCACTTAAGTCCATATCGTTGATATACTTTTTATTGATTATTTTCTCAAAATATTCAATAGCAGTTTCAGTCTCGTTTAATTGATCTTTGTAGATAACCGCTGCATCATACCAGGCATTTAGCATTTTATCGATTGATAATTTCATTGCTTCATCCGTCAATGGTAGTTTTGAAGCAAGTATTTCGACTGTCAAAGAGTCCTCAGTATTTTCGTTTTCTACTTGGTTCGTACTGTCTTGTTCTTGACCATTATTTACACTTAAATCAATTTTTTCGCTTCTTCTCCAATCGTCTTTATTTTCTCGTGTTCCCCAATTCTTTATAAAGTCTTTATATCCATCTTCTCGGGTTTTATTGTTATTCCAATAGCCTTTTTTACCGCTCGCTTCATTTTGTTTGTTCAAAGCTTCTTGCATTTCCTGAAGTCGCTGTTCTTCCATTCTTTTTTTGCGGGCATTATCTTCCTTAATTTTTTCAAGTACATCATTCAAATAATCTAAGCGATCATTCTCTGGCATCAAAGCTATTCGTTGTACACTGTCTTCGTAATTGGCAGTTTCTACAGCCTTTACGAGCGCACTAAGTTTAGCTGCCTTTCCCTTTATGTCTTCTCCATTTGGATAATTTTCCGGCATTACAACACCACAAGAATCGTAATATTTTTGAGCAGAAATATAATCGCTTTTATCAAAAGACAAATCTCCCAATTTCTCATATGACATAGCCTTTTGTCTTTTATTTGTCGTTGAGGCTTTCACTGATTCTGTTAAATAAACAATTGCTTGTTTGCGATGCTTTTCCTGTAATTCTAAAGCTGCTAAGGCATAATAAATTTGATCGCGGTATTCCTGATTTTTAGCTTCTTTAACCATTCGAATTAACTTAGGTTTGATGCCTATATCCTTGCCTGATAACGCTTTATTCATTTTGGCATTAAAGTGCATCACATAAGGAGCGGGGTATTGAAGACATTTAGAATAACTTTCATTTGCTTTGGACGGATTTTTCGATTCGGTATACAACTGTCCTAAAACAAAATAAATACGGGCCTTTTCTCTCCTTCCACACAATTCTGCTGACTTTTCTAATGATTCTATTGCAAGTTTGATTTCTTTCTTCTTCAAATAGTAATCTGCTTTTACACGTAAAAGATCATCTCGAAGTTTTGAAGGAAATTTAGCTGGTTCATCTTCTGCTTTTCCCTTTTTATTTGAACCTTTCTTAGATTTTGACTTACTTTTTGATTTACTCTTAGATTTTGAGGAAGAAGTTTTCTTTTTGCCTTTTGCATCCTCACCGTATTGTTCATCAACAATTCCATCCAAATATTCTATATTCGTCAACGCATCCGAATAATTTTCTAATTCTATATCAATTCTAGTCTGCCATAGCTTGGCTATATAATCGGATTTATCTTTGGTAAAAAGTCTAGAGACAAATTCAAAATTTCGAGCCGCATTTTCATAGTTTCTTTTGTAATAATTAGCAATTCCAACAGTTAAAAAGTTTTCATCAATGTATGTGTTATATTCAACCCTTTTGTACGAACCTCGAATCGAGGGCATACTGTGATTTTGAATTACCTTGGTACACTTTGAAATGGCTGTATCCATTGCTGGAAGAATTCCCTCTACCTCTTTTTCATTCGGTAAGCGTTCGATAGGAAGTAAAAGGTAATAGTCTTCTTTGTAGGAGTTTTTATAACTCCTCATAGATTGAGTAATTAACTCATTGGCATTGAAATAACCATTATATTTTGCCGTTACTGAATGATAGTTTCGATTGATGAACGTATTCTTTTCTGTTGAGCATGACGTTGCCAACATGATAAAAAGAAATACCGACAAAACAAGCCGAAAAAAATTCATTTAAGAAAGAAAATTAAAATATAAACTGATTAATTAGTGATTTATTGTTTAGTTAGGCAATATTCGTAAATACCTGTTGAATATCATCATCATCTTCAATTTTGTCCAATACTTTTTCAATATCAACCAGTTGTTCTTCTGTAAAGTCCACAGGTGAGGTTGGAATGCGTTTCAAGCTTGATTTTTGAACTTCTATATTCATGTCTTCCAATGCTTTTGCTAATGTTCCAAATGACGTGTAATCACCAATTACAATAATTTGCTCCTCTGTGATTTCTACTTCTTCACATCCGGCATCAATTAAGTCCAACTCGAGCATTTCAGCATCAATTGCATCTGTTTTGTTAATTTCAAATACACTTTTCCTTTCAAACATAAACTCAAGAGAACCTGTTGGAACTAACGAACCACCACTTTTGTTAAAATAAGATTTCACATTCGCAACAGTTCGCGTTGGATTATCAGTTGCACATTCTACAAAAATCAATACGCCATGGGGACCTTTTCCTTCGTAATTAATTTCAGAAAATGAAGCAATGTCTTTTTGAGCTGCTCGTTTAATTGCTGCCTCAATGTTATCCTTTGGCATATTTTCAGCCTTAGCATTTTGAATGGCTGTTCTCAACTTTGCATTGGTTGTGGGATCCATTCCTCCCTCCTTAGCAGCCATTGTTATTGCCTTACCTAGCTTCGGAAACATTTTTGACATTTTATCCCATCGCTTTTCTTTAGCCGCTCGTCTATATTCAAATGCTCTTCCCATTTTTTCAAATTTTGCCTCAAATTTAATGAATACACCCCGAAAAATCTACGTTTTTTTGAGTCTTTTTAAACTTTAATGGACCACTGCCAAGTTGCCTAAGATTTAAAATAATTATTTTTGCTGAAAAATTTAAAATGCAATCCATTCATTCATATTCTTTTTTAAATAAAAAGGCATTAGTTCGTGTTGATTTTAATGTTCCATTAGATAAAAACACTTTTGAAATTACTGATGATACGCGAATAAGAGCAGCCGTTCCAACAATCAAAAAAATTATTTCAGGAGGAGGCTCAGTGATACTTATGACACATTTAGGTCGACCCAAAAATGGTCCTGAAGATGCTTTTTCATTAAAACATATTGTCAAAAGAGTAGAAGAATTATGTGAATCCCCTGTTCATTTTTCATCAACTTGTGTTGGTCCTGAAGCTGAACTGGCAAGCAATTCATTAAAACCAGGCGAAATTTTGTTACTCGAAAACGTGCGTTTTTTCAACGAAGAAACTATGGGTGACAAAGATTTTGCGGGTAACTTAGCCAAATTAGGGAATTGCTATGTCAACGATGCCTTTGGTACAGCCCACAGAGCACATGCAAGTACGACAATAATTGCTGAATTTTTTCCGAATGATAAAATGTTTGGATTATTAATGGAAGCTGAGATTTTAAACGTAGATAAAGTTCTTCATAGTGATGATCACCCAAAAACAGCTATTGTTGGCGGCGCAAAAGTATCGTCCAAAATAACCATCATTGAGAATTTGCTTACCAAAATGAATAACATTATCATTGGCGGTGGTATGGCGTATACTTTTATTAAAGCAAAAGGTGGAAAAGTTGGCTCTTCGCTTGTTGAAGACGAGTATTTAGACGTCGCCCTTTCAATTCTAAATAAGGCCAAAGAAAAAAATGTGCAACTTATTTTACCGGTAGATACTGTTATCTCCGATGGATTTTCGAATGACGCTCAACAAAAACAGGTAAATATTGATGAAATACCGGATGGTTGGATGGGACTTGATACAGGAACAGAATCAGCTAAATTGTTTGATAAAGTAATCGAAAATTCAAAAGTCATTTTGTGGAATGGCCCTATGGGAGTATTTGAATTTAATAATTTTCAAAATGGTACGAAACAAATAGCTCACACGATCGTAAAGGCAACTAAAAATGGTGCATTTTCTTTAGTTGGTGGTGGAGATTCTGTAGCAGCGGTGAACAAATTTGGTCTTGCCGATCAAGTTTCTTACGTTTCGACAGGCGGTGGGGCAATGCTAGAATACCTAGAAGGGGTCCTATTACCGGGTATAAAAGCAATTAGAAGTTAGAGACAATAAAGAGCCTGCGCCAGATAAGTAAAATTTTAGGCATCTATGGTTTTCTCTAGTTTGGTATTTCTCTATTTGTTTTTACCTCTAAATCTGATTCTCTATTACATTTCAGGTAATTTATTGTACCGAAATATTCTTCTCACCCTATTTTCATTTTTTTTCTACGCCTGGGGGGAGCCTATTTGGATCATATTATTATTGTTTTCGGCATTGTTTGACTATGGCAATGGGCTTTGGATAGAAAAATTAAACAACAAAGCAAAATCGAAATGGGTTGTGGTTTTCTCAGTCATTGTAAATTTAGGACTTCTCGTTGCCTTTAAATACAGTGGTTTTATATATGACAACATTTCTTTATTAATTGATTTACCCTTTGCTCGTCCAACTGTCACTCTTCCAATTGGGATATCGTTTTATACATTTCAAACCATTTCATACACCATTGATGTTTATCGTGGTGATGTAAAGGCACAAAGAAATCCGATGAATTTTTTACTCTTCGTTAGTTTGTATCATCAGTTAGTGGCCGGCCCTATAGTTCGTTACAAAACAATTGCGGATGAAATAAATGGTCGTAAATTTCATTGGGATGATTTTTCTTCGGGAATAAGCCGATTTTCTTTAGGTCTTTTCAAAAAAATTGTGATTGCTAATAGCGCCGGAGCTCTGGTCGATAGTTATTTAATAAATCAATTTGATTCGTTAACAAGCCCCACTGCATGGTTTGGAATAACAATGTTTGCGGTTCAAATATATTTCGATTTTTCTGGCTATTCTGATATGGCGATTGGTTTAGGGCGTATGTTTGGTTTTCACTATGATGAGAATTTTAAAAATCCCTATGCAGCAAATTCAATTACAGATTTTTGGCGAAGGTGGCATATTTCACTATCTAGCTTTTTCAGAGACTATGTATACATTCCATTGGGAGGAAACAAAAATGGAAAATTCAAAATGTATATGAATATTCTAATTGTATGGGGATTAACTGGCTTGTGGCACGGGGCAAGTTGGAATTTTTTACTCTGGGGGCTTTATTTTGCTTTATTGCTATTTGCAGAAAAAGCATTCTTATTAAAATTGTATGATATCATCCCTTCTTTTTTTAGATATTTAGTTACAATAATTCTGGTTGTATTTGGTTGGTCTCTTTTTTAT
>JBIIHD010000328.1:0-2792 GCA_044236095.1 Crocinitomicaceae bacterium
ATTCAAGATTGGATTGGTCTAATCGGTATTAATCGAATAAATGGGTCTTACACAAATGTAGTTGGATTACCTACGGATGAATGCTACAAAGCAATTCAATGGATTTTATCCTAATACTTTTCTTGACAAAATATCAAAAACAAATTGAGCCAAGACCTTTCCGACTATTCGCTCATCACCCAAATTAATAATGGCACCTTCAGTTAAATGATAATATCCAACATTTTGATAATCTGAACAAATTCGCAGGTAATTTCTTGCCTCTGAAATGGTAAACCCGATTGGACTCATCGCTGAGCTTGGCATATTTTCTATACAATCTAAATCCAACTCCACTCCCACTAAAAAATGATTATTCAACTCTTTCAGATAATTCTGAACGCTTTGTTCAAAATTTTCATTCCTAAAAACATAATCTTCAAAGAATTGGTGACTTATATTTCTATCTACAAGATATTGAATCATTTCTTGATTGTTAAAGGCCCGATGTAAGCCAAAAACACTATATTTCTTTAAAAGTCCTTCTTCCACGGCATATGAAAAAGAATTACCGCTATGACGACCTTCTAATTTCCTGCAGTCTGCATGAGCATCCATATTAACTACAGCCACCTCTTTGGATCTCGTATTCAACAACTTAATTAAAGAATAAGCATTGTTGTGCCCACCTCCAATTACAATAGGAATTTTACCCGATTCAACCACTGTAAAAAGGGTTTCAAATATAAAATCATCTAATTCAGAAACCCATTCTCTAGAGGAGTCAATACCTGGAAAACCTGCCAAACATTTAATTTCACCGAGTATTGCAAAGGTGTTCGGTTGAATACTTGAACTCAATTGCATGTTACAAAACGTACCAAGAAAAGCTTCAAATGCCTTCTCCGCACCAGCTCTTCCAAAATTCGACTGTGGACCAATACTCTCAGAAACCCCCAGGATCACGTAATGCACATTTTCTTTACGCCAATCGCAATTTAATACTTCACCAATTCGCTTCTCTCCTACTCGCGCATTCGTGTAATTTAGCATCAAATCACTCGATGATTGTGAAAAACAAAAATGTTCGTTTCTACTTTTTTTCATTTTCAAATGATTGAATAATTTCTTCAGGAGCTTTGATTGGTTTCATCGTCTCTTTCGAAACAAAAACAAGTGTGGTTGATGCAATCGCAATTTGCTGCCCAACTTCATTTACAATTTTATAGTCAAAATAAATTCTACTTCCTTTAATTTCTGTGATGGTTGTTTGAATAATCAATAAATCATCGTATTTAGCCGGATGGAGATATTTTATGTGAAAATCTAATACGGGTAACATGATTCCTTTTTCTTCTAGATCTCTGTATCGGAATCCACTGATTCGCAATGCCTCTACTCTACCAATTTCCAGATACTGAGCATAATTCCCGTAATAGCAGTATCCCATTTGATCTGTTTCAGCATAGCGAACACGAATACTAGTTTCAAAATTTTTCATTTCCAAGTATCAGAAAAAAACTTATTTGGTAAAACTACATTTTTTTAGTATATTCGAAATTAGTTAGTTGAGGTAAATCACAAAAATTAGTACAAAGCTCCTTTTTTTTCATACAAGTAAAACTTTTCAAAAAATCAATAGGTCCGGAGCTTTTTTTTTAACTTTTTTATGTAAATATTTGCTCTCTCAAATCGGGAAGCTAATTTCCCTCTGTAGTAGTAGTTAATTTATTAATTTTTTAAGGATTTTTAGAATGAGTAATCACGAGCGAGTATGGGGCGCATGTCTTAAAGTTATCAGAGATAATATTCCGTTACAAGCTTTCAAAACATGGTTTGAACCGATTATTCCGGTGAAACTTGAAAATGACGTTTTAACAATTCAAGTTCCATCTCACTTTTTTTATGAATGGTTAGAAGAAAATTACATTGTTCTTCTAAAAAAAGTTGTAAAAAAGGAATTAGGGACGGAAGGCGCTTTGGAATATAGTATTGTTATGGAAAATAACAGCACAAAATCAACACCGTACACAGTTAAATTACCAGCCTTAAAATCAAATTCCCCTAAAAATTCTCCTTTGAACGTACCTGTTCAGGTGGCAGAAAATCAAATAAGAAATCCGTTTGTGATTCCTGGTTTGAAAAAAGTAAATATTGAATCCAATCTTAATCCTGTTTGGAATTTTGAGAATTTTGTAGAAGGAGATTGTAACAGATTAGCTCGCGCTTCAGGTTTTGCCGTTGCAAACAAACCTGGAGGGACTGCATTTAATCCATTGTTGATTTATGGCGGTGTAGGTCTAGGTAAATCACATTTGGCTAATGCTATCGGACTTGAAATTAAAGAACAATATCCAACCAAAACAGTTTTGTACGTCCAATCTGAAAAATTTGCACATCAATTTATCGATGCAATAAAAAATCATACAACAAATGATTTTGTGCATTTCTATCAAATGGTCGATGTTTTAATCATTGATGATGTTCAATTTTTCTCTGGAAAGGAAAGGACTCAAGATGTGTTCTTTAGCATTTTCAATCACTTACATCAGAACGGAAAACAAATTATTCTGACTTCAGACAAAGCTCCAGTTGAAATGCAAGGAATGGAACAACGTTTACTTTCTCGTTTCAAATGGGGATTATCCGCTGATTTAACAACTCCAGATCTTGAAACAAGAATTGCCATTCTTGAAAAGAAAATGTATTTGAATGGAATTGAACTTCCTCGTGATGTTGTTGAATATTTAGCATATTCAATCAATACGAACATGCGTGAAATGGAAGGAGCATTTAATACGCTTCTGGCCCAA
>JBIIHD010000327.1:0-2792 GCA_044236095.1 Crocinitomicaceae bacterium
TTTTCACTGCTGATTTTTAGATTTAAATCAGTAAATTTTTTAGCATTTTCATGGATAATAATCTCGCTCAAGACTATATCCTTAGCAGATGAAATTTCAGTATAATACATAGCATTTTCAATACCATATTCCAATGCCTTAATTGTTTCATAATCAAAACTTTCCAATTCTTTTTGTGAATAAGACTTTAGTAATTCCTTATCGTATTTCTGCGAAAAAGCAGAGAAACCGAAAAAGAAAACAAATAATAAAATTATACTGTACTGTTTCATGTGCATTTTGAAATTTAATACTATTTTGACTGCTAATATAGTTGAAAAGTTGCATTAATTGTTCAAAGTTTTCAAAACTACTCAAGAATAATTAAACTTAGCTTTGTGTTCGTGAAATAAAGCAAGTTATATGCAAAATCAAGAATTAGAGAGAATTGCCAGTCAAATAAGAAGGGACATTGTAAGAATGGTTTCAGCTGTAAACTCTGGGCACCCGGGAGGATCTTTGGGGTGTGCTGATTTCCTGACTTTTTTGTACTTCGAAAAAATGAAATTCAATTCAAACAGTTTTAATATGGACGCAAAAGGAGAAGATTTGTTCTTTCTGTCTAATGGGCATATTTCTCCTGTTTGGTATAGTATTTTGGCAAGGAGCGGACATTTCCCCATAAGTGAATTAGCAACGTTCAGAAAAATCTCTTCTAGATTACAAGGTCATCCATCAACAGATAAAAAAGTGCCTGGAGTCAGAATGGCCTCGGGATCATTAGGTCAAGGCTTATCGGTAGCAATTGGTTCTGCCATTTCAAAAAAGTTAAATCAGGATGAAAATATGGTATATGTTTTACATGGAGATGGAGAATTACAAGAGGGGCAAATTTGGGAAGCAGCCATGTATGCCTCTGCCAATAAAGTAGATAATTTAATTGCAACTATTGACTTTAACGGCCGGCAAATTGATGGGGATGTTGAGGAAGTTTTAACTCTGGGGAATTTGGAGGCAAAATGGCAAGCTTTTGGATGGGAAGTACTTCATATGGACGGACACAATTTTAATTCGATTAGAAATACGATGCAAGAGGCCACATCATTGACAGGAAAAGGTAAACCCATTGTAATCATCATGAAAACTGAAATGGGACAAGGGGTTGATTATATGATGGGGTCGCATAAATGGCATGGCGTTGCTCCAAATGCAGATCAATTAAAGTCAGCCTTAGAACAACTTCCCGAAACACTTGGTGATTATTAATGAAAGGATTCTTTTTCTGTTTATTACTTTTATTGTCATTTCAACCAATTTTTGGTCAAAATTTAACACGGATATTATTTATTCTTGATGCGTCCAACAGTATGAATGCAGAATGGGGGACTAAGACAAGAATTCAGTTTGCCAAAGAACATTTAAACAAGACGGTTGAGAATTTACGTGGGATACCAAATTTAGAAATTGCTTTGCGGGTTTATGGTCATCAATCTCCAATCACTGCAACCTTCCAAGATTGTAATGATACTAAATTGGAGGTGCCTTTCGCTAGTAATAATATTGATAAAATAAAAAATCGTGTTAATACAATTGAAGCGAAAGGAACTACGCCTATAGCTCGTTCGCTTGAGGCGGCAGCAGGAGATTTTCCGGATACACTTGCTCGAAATTTTATTATTTTAATCACCGACGGTCTAGAAGCTTGCGATAACGATCCATGTGTAATTGCGAAAAAATTAAAGGACAAAGGAGTTAAAGTAACTCCTTTCGTTATTGGACTCGGCATGGACCTTTCTTACTTGGAAAAATTCAAGTGCATAGGTACGTATTTCGATGCTGAGACTAGCGAATCTTTTACTTCAACGCTTCAAACAGTTATCAATAAAGCATTATTGAATACTACTGTTCAAATAAATCTAAATGATATCACGAAAAAACCAACAGAAACTGACGTTACCATGTTCCTATATGAAGCTGGAACAAAAAAATTGAAATATACCTTTGTTCATACCATTAATCGATATGGTAATCCGGATACATTGGTTATGAGTCCTGATTTTACTTATGATTTAGTTGTTAATACTATTCCACCAGTTGAAAAAAAGAATATCACCCTTCAAAAACATACACATAATGTGATAAAGGTCGATTGCCCACAAGGTTTTATTCAAACATCATGCACCAATTGCAACTCAACTACAAAAGATATTGAATTTAGGATAATGAGCGAAAACTCTTCCCAAACCTTAAATGTTCAACATCTGAAATCGACAGTTAAATATTTAGTGGGAAAATACACTGTTGAAATATTAACATTACCCCGTTCTTTCAAAACGATAAATATTCAACAAAGCAAAACTGAAAGCATTAATATTGTTGCTCCTGGCACATTAGATTATTCGTTCTCGATGGATTATGTTGCTCAAGTATTTTTGATAAAACAAGACAGTTCAAGCGAATGGGTTTGTAATATTGAAGACAAATCACGAAAAGGTCAATGGCAATTACAACCAGGTGATTATAAGTTGGTTTACAGACCTAAAAATCAAAAATCATCTACTTATACGAATGAAAAAACTTTTAAAATAGAATCTAATAAAACATCAATAATTAAAATTTAAACTATGATTGATTTTGAAATTCTGGGAAATAAAGACACACGTTCAGGATTTGGAGAAGGCTTAGCCGAACTAGGGAGATCTAATTCAAATGTTGTTGCTCTTTGTGCTGATTTGACCGGATCATTGAAAATGGATGCTTTTCAAAAAGAAAATCCCGATCGTTTTTTTCAGGTGGGGATTGCAGAAGCAAAT
>JBIIHD010000329.1:0-2788 GCA_044236095.1 Crocinitomicaceae bacterium
TGTCATCCACACAGAAATATCCCAAACACTTCTAGAATTGATTGCAAGTGAATCTGTTTGAAACCAATTCAGCCAAAACCCACGAATACTATCAATAAAGTTAACAGGCGATAAAATAGCGCTTGTAATTAAACTCAAGGATAATATCAATAAAAAAATTCGTATTACTTTAACCCAATTGGACAACCCTCCTTTGGCAACTATTTTTAGATGAACAAATACAGCCAAAACCCAAATAAAAAATGAAATTTTGGGAAGTAGATCACTGGCAATTGAGCTAGAAAATAAACCTTTCCAAGAAAGTTCAACAACATAAGTGAGGACCGCAACCTCTAACATCGTAATAAAAGCAAGCCAAATTAAAATCGATAAAGTGTTAAATGATAAGAAAAAACTAAAAATTGATCTTATTTCATACTTATTCTTAAACTGATTATATCTTTTGTGAGGGTTTTTATTCTCAAGTTTTCGCTCAACAAAAAACAAAATTAATCCTAATGTGATGAGCAAAAAATAAGGCAAACCATAAGTAATTCCTTGATTCGAAATATCTAAGGTAATTTTACTTGTGATAACTCCTAGAATTAAAGTAAATGGAATGATTAAAACAAAAAAATCTTTCTTAAATACTTTAACGTCAGAATTCATTATAAACGATTGTGCCCACTAAGATATCAAATTACTTTAAAAGGGCTAGCGTTTCTTCAAGTGTTTTCGGATTGTAACCCAATTCAGTTTTTGCTTTAGTCAAATTAAATCCAGTCTTGGGTGGTCTTTTGGCAGGTTGATTCAAGGTTGAACTATCCGTTTTTTGAACCAGATCTTTGTTTAAATGATAAAACTCAGCCACTTTGCAAACGATTTGATATATAGACATTGTTTCGGGTCCAGAAATATGGAATATCCCCTTTTTATTCAATTCACAAACTCGAATACATGCCCAGGCTAAATCATCTGCCCAGGTTGGCGCCCGAAATTGATCATCGATTATATTCATCGGCTGATTTTTGCCCAATGCATCCTTCGCCCAACAAATGATATTAGTTCGAGATAAATTTTCTCCTTGACCGTATACGATAATTGTTCTAAGTATTGACCAATTTTTATTCTCATCATTCAACAGCAATTTTTCTGCATCAACTTTCGATTGAGCATAAATACTTATGGGATTGGGTTCATCTGTTTCCGAATAATTACCTTTTTCTCCGTCAAATATAAAGTCAGTAGAAAGCAACTGAAAATGAATATTATTTTCTTTACATGCTTCCCATAAATTCTTAGTCGCTTGCACGTTCAATTCTTGACAGTCCTCCGGATTCAATTCACATTGATCAACATTAGTCATTGCGGCAGTATGAATAACATGAGTTGGCTCAAACGTTGAAATACAATTAAAAACTTCCTCTGCCTTTCTAATATCTAGTGAATAATAATTTTTTGAGGGGCAATGTAAATTTCTATTTGATCCAAGAGATGTTGCGATAAATTCTATTTTTCTTTTAATGCATTGATTGACGATTTTTTGTCCTAACAAACCATTACTCCCTGTTACAAGTATTTTCATTTCAATCTGTTTTACAATTCCCAAATTGTACTTTTTCGCTTCCTTTGAAATTTGAAGTAATGTCTGTGCTCAAGAAGCCAATACATAGCAAAATATAGAATCAGTGGCGATCCTAAGGTAAAAAAGGAAGTATAAATAAATGCTATTCTAACTCGAGAAGTATCTAAGCCAAGCTTTCTACCCCACCAACGACAAACTCCAAACGACTTAAATTCGAAATAGAGCAATATTTTTTGGATGTATTTACCAATCATGAATTAATAATTTTTGAACCAATTGAACAATTCAAACAATTCTTCTGCGTACAAAATTGATTATAAATTTCGATTACTCCTTGAGAATCGTATGAATTATTTGTAGAAAATCCCATTTCACTCATTTTTTTTGTAATACTGTTTTTCTCAATTGGCAAAAGCTGTAATAAATCAAGTGCTTTTTCTAGAAAACCCTTTGAACAGAGAAATGGTGCAATTACATTAATAACCAAGGAGTTTTGCATAGCAAATGAAATTGTTGAATCCAATTGAACTATTTTTTTTCTAAATGCAAAAAGCAATTCTCTAACTTCCAATTCGCTAAAATCTTTTAATTCTTCGATGATTGGAACAATCTGAGCCAGTTGATTTAAACGAATGTTTGGCTTACTTGCCGGATGCATCCCTTTGAATTTGAAACACGGAAAACCCGTTGAACTAGCGGTTTTGGCACTTAGGACTTCATTAAAAGCGTTGAGTGTGACTTTTCGCTGACTTCCAGACATGTATTGAATAAAGGAATACGGAATCCTGTCAGAAATATATTCAAATGAATGTTGATTTACCTTTCCACCAATTGTTTTTGATATTAATGTGTATAGGACTTGCTGATCTTTATGATGATAAAACTCTTCTTTTTTTCTCTCAAGTCGATGAATTACGGCCGAGTCAATCATTTGTTGTAAATAGGCATAGTCCAAAGATTTTATCAAACGAAAACACGGAATTTGATTTGACTGCGATTTCAAACTTTGATAATTTGCTAACACGGAAGGTAAAACCCGGTTTTTAAGCTCAAGAACAGGAATATCCTCACCATTGACCGAAACGACAGAGTCATTCTCCCAAACCACATGAAGAATTACATTATTATATGCTGAATCAAATTGATGTTTGTGTAAAAACCAATCTGAGGCATGAACATGTATTTCTATTTGTCCATGCCAAGAAATGCCGTCTATTTTTATCT
>JBIIHD010000330.1:0-2786 GCA_044236095.1 Crocinitomicaceae bacterium
AATAAAACCGAAGGAGACATGGCACTTTTAAAATACAATTTGAAGGAAAAACAATTTGAGTTGCGTTTATTCAATAACAAAAGCTGGAATGCGACAACATGTTATATTTTTAAGTAATCGTATAAATAATTCACTAGGTTTAATTCAAAGTGAATTAAATAAATTTCTTTAAAGTAGAAGTTTTTTACTTTTCAGGCTGATAACCCAATTCAAGTGCCATATTAGCATATTGTTGTGCCGAGGTAGAATCGCTTTTGACTAATGATCCTGTTAATAAAACACTGCACATGTGACATGCATAACCGTTATTTAAGAAGCATGAAGTCTTGAAGTTTTCAAACGATTTTGGATAATCTTGTGATACTTCTATTCCGCCCATGTATATTTCACCTAAATTATTTAATGCATCCGTGCTACCATATTTACCTGCCAGAGTATAATAATAAATGGCCTTATTGATATCCGATTTATCTTCATTTAACGTTACTTTACCATCAACACCTTTTTTAAATCCATTTCTGTGAAGGTATCCCAAAACGTAAAGACAACCACCGTGATTATTTTTCTCACCTATCTCTAACCATTTCATGGCTTCATCAATATTTGCTGCCACAATTGAACCATTAATATATATGGTTGCTAATTCCTGAGCTGCATTATAGTTTTTATTGGACACACATTCTTTAAGAAAAGCAATATAATTCTCGGTTCCTAGAACTTTGTATAGAATTTCTCCGGCTGATGGATGATTTAATGAAAATGCTTTTTTATAATAAACAATTGCTTCATTTAGGTTTTTTTCTACGCCTTCACCCAATCGATAAAGTTCAGCAGTCATAAACGAGCCCTCAGAATTACCTGCATTTGCACTCTTTTTGTAATAATCAAAAGATTTTACGGCATCTTTTTCTTTGGGAAAAGGAAATTTTTCCGCATAATACGGATCAAAAGCCCATGCTAAATATAGTAATGCTGTATCATTTCCAGAATTTGCAGAAATTACACATTCATTGTACCATAGTTCGTGATTTCCTGATGAATAAGCGCTTTCTGCTTTAACTAAAGAAATCACACTCTTTTTTTGAGCATTAGTAGTAAGAATTGTGCAAACAAATAGAACCGAAAGTATTGATTTCATGATTTTTAATTTTGATAAAATTAATTTTTTTCTGAAATATTACATACCTTTTTCCAAAATATCTGATTTCAATAATAGTATCTTCATTAATGTTTTTTAATTTTAAAACAAATTTTAATTTAATGAAATATTTTCCTTTTGTTTTCTCGGTTTTATTCCTTTCAGCCTGTGGCGAGCAAATCAAAAGTGACAAAAAAGTACATGACGAGGTAATGTCTTCTGCTTCAACAAATGAAACTGGCGAAACCAAAAGTCACAAATTAGTTGGCAATGAAAATGTAATTGTCAAAACCGAAGCTGATTTAATTGGAAATTGGGTTGGTTGGTTTGAACCGGATATGGGAGGAGATAACATGATGTTGATAGATGATGCTTTGACTTGGGGAAGAGAAAATAAAATAACAATTTCTATTGAAGACATTAGTGAAAATCTTGTTAAAGGTCATACCGTTGTGGCAGGAAATTTCAGGCCTTTTTCAGGATCTATTGAAAGTAAAGAAGATAGATTTATATTGAAATTGGATGAACCAGGTGACGATAAATACGATGGAAGCTTTCAAATCGAGATGGTTAAGGATCAGAAAATACTCAAAGGAAAATGGAAATCATTTAAACCAATTGAAATTAACAAGCGTAAATATAAATTGACAAAAAAGATTTTTAAATACAATCCCAATCAAGAGTTAGAAAATTCAAGAAGGTATGTGGATTGGACTAATTTGAAAACAACGAAATTTAAGTATGAACATGAAGGAGAAATTTATGAGGATATTTCTTCAAGTTTTTCGAGTGCCACTGAAAGTATTTATTCAATAAATGCATCAAGCAGATTATTGACGAAAAGCGATGTTGAGAATCTCATGAAAGGCGATTTAATTATTATCAGAAATACGATTTATGCACGTCATGGGTTTTCATTTAAAAGTAGGCCTTTACGTATATTTTTCGATGCTCAAGAGTGGTACATGCCAGTTAATACGGATATCAAATCCAATTTGACAGAAATCGAAAAAAAGAATATACAATTGTTGCTTAAATATGATAAAAACGCTGTTGAGTATTACGATTATTTTGGTCGTGGCTAGTAGTTTTATTTTAACAAAAACAGCTAATCAAGAAAATAATTCAATATCACCAAAAGAAGCTATTCATCAATGGTCAAACCCTTCTGTCGATAATATAAAAATTCCTCTTGTCTCAAGTGATACATCATTAATGAGAATAAACTTAGACAGTTTAGGAATTATCAATCAATTGAAATATGCCACCACGGATAATTTTTTAAAACAACAGATTTATCCATGTGCTGAATGTTATTTGAGAGAAGAAGCAGCACGAGCGTTATTGAAAATTAATTCGGAAGCCAACAAATTGGGATATAGACTGGTTGTGTTTGATTGCTATCGACCTTATTCTGCTCAGGTTAAAATGTTTTCCATCATTTCTGATGACAGGTATGTTGCAGACCCAAAGAAGGGAGCATCCAATCATAATCGCGGTGTCGCATTGGATATTTCAATAGCTTCGAATGACGGTAAACTTTTGGATATGGGTAGTGCTTTTGATGAATTTTCTGAAAAATCCCACTATTCTTATCCGAACATTAGTAAAACTGCTCGGAAAAATAGAAAAGCGCTTAAAAACTTGA
>JBIIHD010000025.1:0-9058 GCA_044236095.1 Crocinitomicaceae bacterium
CTCCTGGTGGAAGTTTTGTTTGGACACAGTTGCCGAGTAATAATGTTCTTCCTGGAACAAGTGCATCTGTAAGTGTGAGCCCAACTTCAAACGCCGTTTTTAATGTTCAGTATTTTGATGTGAATAATTGTCCTAGTAATACTGCCATGGCAAATGTGGTGGTAACTCCAACTCCAGTAGTAAATGTAAGTGGAACAACTACGATATGTTCAGGCAATAACGCTGTAATCACTGCAAATTCTTCGCTTACGGGTGCTGGCGGGACATATACATGGAGTCCAAATTCTGCTTCAACTCAATCTGTAACTGTATCTCCAACAGTTTCTACTACTTATTCTGTTTATTATACATTAAATGGATGTCCATCTAACACGGCGAACCATTTAGTTACTGTTTATCAAACACCAACGGTTACAGTCAATAACGTAGGAATTTGTACCGGAGCACAAGCAACTTTGACAGCGATACCAAGCTCTCCAGGAGGCACATACTCTTGGAATACCTCTCCAAATATCTCAACCACACAAAGTATAACAGTTCAACCATTTGGAACTTCAACTTATACGGTTATATACACTTCAACTAACAATTGTCCTAGCCTTTCTGCTACAGGTACTGTTACAGTCACAGATATTCCTTCAGTGCAGTTAAATGATATTTTTGTATGTGATGGTCAGTCGGGAACCTTGACGGCAGTTCCTTCTGTTCAGGGTGGGGTTTATAGTTGGAACCCTGATAATGGAACTACCACCGATACATATACCTTTGCACCCACATCGAGCACGACGGTTTCTGTTATTTATTCGTTAAATGGTTGTCCAAGTCCAGTAGAAACGGCTCAAGTAACATTTGTGCCTACACCTTCAGTTACCGTTAATGATATTACTATTTGTGAAAATGAAATTGGGACATTAACTGCAATTCCAAGTAATCCGGGAGGAACTTATTTATGGTCTACATCTGAGACCTCAGCCTCAATTAATGTAGATTCTGACCAAACCACTACTTATTCAGTTATTTATTTCTTAAATGGTTGTCCAAGTCCTCAAACCAATGCAACTGTTTTTGTAGAACCTATTCCTATAATTTCTTTTGATGTTGATTATACGGAGGGATGTATGCCTTTAACTGTAAACTTCACTAACACAACTCCGAATACCCAGAACTGTTCTTGGAATTTAGGAAATGGTGGGTTATTTAATCAATGTGAAGATTTAAGTTATACATTCCAAAATGCAGGATGTTTTGATATTTCACTTACAACGGATTCTCCTAATGGATGTTCAAATACGTTAACATTAAATGATTTAATTTGCGTTTATTCAACTCCTATTGCAGATTTTAACGTTTCATCCGATGTGATTGATGTCAACGAACCAACTGTAAATATTCAAAACAATTCAACAGGAGGAGTTGATTACATCTGGAATTACGGTGATAATAGTTACGATTCATCTGTTTATAATCCCGATCCACATACTTATGAAGGATTGCTTCAAAGTACTTATACAATTAGTTTGACTGCAATTTCTGAAAATGGTTGTATTGATTCGTCATATCAAATTATTTATTTGAATGAAGAGGTTACGATTTACGCGCCAAATTCATTTACTCCTGATGAAGATGAACTGAATGAAGTATGGAAACCGATTATTTCTTCAGGAATTGATCCGAATTCGTATGAATTAAGAATTTTCAATCGATGGGGAGAAATGTATTTTAGAACTCAAAATTATGAGGAAGGATGGGACGGAACGTTCAAGGGTAATAGCGTTCAAGATGGTACATATTCGTTTCAAATTATTTACTCGAAAACTGGTCAAATCAAGAAAAATAGTATTGTTGGTCATATTAATTTAATTCGTTAGAATTGGAATGATTATTGAAAATTAGAGAAAAATTTTTTATGAAAATTAATTTTTCCTCCGTACTACCTGACCCTTTAAGTTCGATTGATCATAATTCTGAAAGTATTTGGAATTCATCTTTTGAACTAGACTCTAAAATTCATAGGACGGTTTTACTTAATGCAACAAGTGGAAAAGGAAAGACAACGTTTACCAATTTACTTATTGGTTTAAGGCATGATTATTCAGGAAATATACTCATGAATGATGTCAATATTAAATCTTTTACAATTCAAGATTGGGTTAAACTTCGTGAAAGGAAAATATCTTTTGTTCATCAAGATTTACAACTGTTTCCGAATCTAACCGCGTGGGAGAATATTATGTTAAAAAATGACTTAACCCAGGCATTGACAAAAACTGAAATCGAATTTTTGTTGTCTCAAGTTGAATTATTTGACAAAAAGAATCAAACTGTTGCAACATTGTCCATGGGACAGAAACAACGAATCGCCATAATTAGAGCTCTTTGTCAACCTTTTGACTGGATAGTTTTAGATGAGCCTTTTTCGCATTTGGATGAAAAAAATACAGAAATCTGTTTTGATATTATAAAACAGAGATGCGAAAATCTAAAATCCGGACTCATTTTAACCTCATTGGATCCCATAGAAAAAGTAGAATTTGATGTTCATCTAAAACTTTAATTATGTTGAAAAAAGTTCTTCTTCAAAATCAAGATAAATTTCAGTTGAGAATCGCAGTAACCGGTTCAATCATTGGGATGTTATTTTTAATCTCGTCTGTTCATTATCTTATTCGTGTGAATGAATTTGGTAAAGGTCAAGAGATTTTAGGCCCAAATACGATGATCATTCAGAAAAAAGTAAGCAATTCATCGACTTTGAAATTATCAAAGACTGATTTTAGCCTAGATGAGATTGAAAGATTTAAAAATGAACCATTTGTTGCAGATGCCCAAGCTGTAATTTGCAATAATTTCAACGTTTTATTGTTAACTGATGATCCCCTCGTTCCTAAATTCAGTTCAGATGTTTTTTTACAAACTGTTAATACAAAATTTTTAGATGTTCCTTCTCAAAAATGGAAATGGAAAGAGGGTGACTCCAT
This sequence comes from Crocinitomicaceae bacterium, assembly GCA_044236095.1. Classification (GTDB taxonomy): domain Bacteria; phylum Bacteroidota; class Bacteroidia; order Flavobacteriales_D; family Crocinitomicaceae; genus UBA952. The sequence continues at coordinate 2,979 of JBIIHD010000025.1, forward strand.
AGTGCCAATAGTCATGCCGCGTGATTTCTTGGTTATGCTAAATACTTTTATGAGTGCGAGTGGAATCCCTCAAGTTTCTGAGGATTTGGCAAAAGATATTCGTTTCAAATTGCGCATTTCCAATGAAGATAAAAAAGAGTTTGTAACAGCCAAAATAGTAGGTTTTACGAACGAAATTCCTTCACTTCTAGTTCCTGAGTCTTTTATGAAATTTTCAAATGAACGATTTTCTACAGGAAAAGAAAGTAAAATAACGAATGTGATGATTTCATCTAAAGAGGGAGAATTTGGTAGAATGGAGAAGTTTTTAAATGAGCGTGGCCTTGAATCGAGAAAATCTCAAGTTGTTATTGGCAAATTGAAAAGTATAGTGAGTACGCTATTTCTAGTTGTACTAGTTATTTCGATTGTTGCTGTTTTTATTTCCGGCTTAGTACTTATTCAATATTTGCAACTATTAATTGCTAATAATCAATACCAAATAAAAACATTATTGAGATTGGGATTTGATCCTAAAACGATCATTTACCTGTTTACTAAATATTTAGGTGGAACTTTTGGAATAATCACATTGTCAGGAATAATTCTATTCTTCATTGAAAAAATTATCGTTGATTCAATGTTTGAAAGGGGAGGGATTAATTTAAATCATGCGGTTTCTTTCATCAGTATTTTCATTGCTATTATTTCCTTTTGTATTTTTGTATGCGCAAGCTATTGGGTTGCGAAAAAGAAAATCTCACAAGAATTTTTTAGTTAATGTTTTGTTAAATTAGAATAAGTTTATGAAAACTTTCGTCATTGTTAGAAAATCAATTATTATGAAATTTATTGCACTGTTAATTCTTTCTTCGATTTCATTATCATGTCATTCGCAAAAACTAAAGTTTAAAGTGACAGGTGTCAAGGATTCGACTGTTTATTTAATCAAGTATTATGGACAAAAATTGTTTTATGCAGATACGGCAGAATTGAAAAATGGATATGTCGAATTCGATGGGAAAAAGCAACAACCGGGAATCATGGGCTTGTATCTTCCAGATCAAAAGTTTTTTGAATTTATTTATAATAATGAAGAAGTCTATTTACAAACGACGGCACCGAATTACAATGATAGTTTAAAAGTTAAAAAATCAGCTGAAAATTCAGTTTTTATTCCTTACGTTAAGTTTATCACTGCTAAAAAAACTCAAGCAGGAAAACTAAATGAGCAGAAATCAAAGTTATTAGATACTGATCCAAATTTTAAATCAATTGGAGATCAAATTGATAAGCTGAATCAAGAGGTTGATACATATCAATTGGATTTGATTAAAAATAATCCTGAAAAGTTAGTGGCAAAAATCGTAAAAATGTCGCGAGAAGTGGAAATACCTGAACCGCCTAAAAATGAAAAAGGAGAACTATTAGATCAGGACTTTAGATTAAAATACTACCGAAAACATTATTGGGATAACGTAGATTTAAACGACGACCGACTAGTCAATAACCCAGTTTTCCACAACAAGATGGAGTTTTACTTCACTAAAATGATGATGCAGCACTGGGACACGGTAATCTATTACTCATTTGATTTTTGTGATAAATTGAATCCAAAGTCTAAAGTTTTTGAATATGTCGTTGGTTGGATTACTTCTACATACGGTAAAAGTCAAATTATGGGAATGGATAAGGTTTATACTTACATGAGAAATCGATATTATTGTACAAAAAACGCTGAGGGAAAGTCACCTGCTTATTGGGTTGCTGAAGACAAGTTCAAAGATTTGTGTGAGAAAATACAGACAGAGATGAATCTTGTAATGGGAGTTCGTCCACCAAATTTGATTTTGAAAGACTCAACAGACAATAAATGGGTGAATTTATATCAAGTAGCTCAAAATGCGGAATATACGGTGCTTTATTTTTGGGATCCTGAATGTGGTCATTGCAAGAAAACAACGCCAAAACTTCAAACCCTTTATGATCAAAAGTTTCGAGATAGAAACATTGAGATTTTTGCCGTTGGAAAAGCCGTTGGAAAAGATTTTGAGGCTTGGAAAAAATTTATCAGAGATAACAAAATGACATTTATTAATGTTGCTGTTACTGATAAATTATATGAATTAGCTAAAAAGGACCCAAATAGTTTAGTGCCGGTTCCAGGAGATGATCGATTTAAACCAACTACCTTAGAATCGTTGAATTATCAAACAACTTATGATATCTTTTCAACCCCGCAGGTTTATATTTTAGATAAAGAAGGAAAAATCATAGCAAAACGTGTTTCCATTTCACAAATTGAGGAAATGTTAGACGCATTGCAAGGCAAAAAAGATCTTCCTAAATTATTTCCACCAGATCCTGAGGAAGACAAGCAAATGCAACAGCACTAGAATTTAATCTTCTGCTGAATATATTGAATGTCTTTTCTTATTTCTTGTAAAGATTGACTAATATTGTTCGTATCCATTTGAACGTCTGGAAGTTCTGGGGAAATATAATTGACGAATTTCCAAATTTCTACAATCGAATTCACATGAACCATGTATGGTTTGTACAAGGTATTTGTTGAACATAGTTGAAAGCAGCCTGATTCTTCAAGCATATTGTTTAACACCTTGAAAACAATTCCGTCTTCTTTGGTAACCACAATGCAGGGAGTTCCGGATCGAATTGATTGCCAATTTTGTATAAATTCACCGACAACAAAGGAGCCTTCAACCACTGGTGGCATCGAATCACCTTGAATTGGAAAGGATCTGTATTTCTTCTGTTTAGAAAGAAACGGCAATGAAAAAGTCGGTAAAACTTTTAAATATTCAGGGTCTGCGTAGCCTGAAACATATCCAGCGGAAGCTTTTAATGGAATCATTTCAATCACTTCTTCATTGTTTTGATCTACAACTGAAGCAAGAACCCTTAGGTTATGTCCCTTTACGTCCGCTGAATTTCCGTATTCGATTCGCTTCCAGTCAGATTCAGTGTAGTTTTCAAAATTCTCACGCAATAAAAAATCTGTTGAAACTTGATAGAAATCGGAAAGTAAAATCAAGTTTTCTAAATTAGGCTGAGCAACTCCATTTTCATAACCACTATAGGTCGAACGATAGAGATTCAGTGCTTTTGCAACTTCCTCCTGAGAAAGCTTTTTTCTTTTACGAAGTGATTTTAAATTAGAACCAATTGTCATAAGGTGTAGATTTTTTGACAAATATAATTTCATTTAATTTATAATCAAAATTATTGACTAAAAAATAATCAAAAATTATTTCACTATTTTTTTTACTTTTGAGAAAAATATTCATGAAAAGTAAACTTGTAATACTTTATTTCGTGGTTGCGATTTTTTCTTCTTGTTCCAAGGGATACGGTACCGCTTACATTCAGAAAAATCTAACTGTTTATTATACGAATGATAAGGATCTTGATTTAGCCAAAAAACTAGCTGATTATTGGTTTGACCAAAAGTTAATTGGGCATAAGCCACAAACTATTCGATTAGTTTATAATGATAAAAAGCCAAGGCAGGTACAGCTTGTAGCCAACGAGATATCTCAAGTTAAGAGCTTGGATTTTAAAGAATTGAAAGCACTTCAAGATTTAGAAAATGATCTGAATAAAACAGTTTTCAAAAACAGTGAGATTGACGTTGTAATATGTGATTCTCGTTTTAATGTTATTAATGATTTGAATTTTTAACTTTTTTCTTCGCCCAACGTAATTAATTCAAATGTTAAGCGTTTAAAAATATCATGACACGGACTTTCGTTTCAATAATATTGATTTTCTATTCTTTAATCGGATATTCGCAACGATCCGATCAATCCAATTTTTTTTCGAGATCTGAACTTGGGCCTACATTGGGGTATATGTATTATCTAGGCGACCTTAATCCATCGAAACAATTTTATAAACCCAATTTAGGGCTCGGTATTATGTATCGACACCGTATCAATCCTAGATTGGCATACCGTTTTAATGCAACAGCTGGATCAGTTGAAGCCTATGATTCGGATTCCAAGAATGATTTATTAGTAAATAGAAATCTTAGTTTTCAGAGTAATATTCAAGAAATTGCAGGTGGTATTGAATTTCATTACTACAAATACCAAATGGGGAACAAAAAGTATCGATTTACGACTTATATGATTCTTCAAGCAGGTTTTTTTCATTTTAATCCTACTACCATTTACAATAACGAAGTTGTAGAATTGCAACCTCTGGGTACGGAGGGGCAAGGTACTTCGTTTGGTAAAAAAAGGAAATATTCACTTTATCAACCCTGTTTTCCTATTGGTTTGGGAGCAAAATTTTCGTTGGGTAAATTTGCAAATTTGAATTTAGATATCGCGCTTCGAAAGACATTTACAGATTATTTAGATGATGTGGGAGCTAATTACAATGTTGATCCCGGAGCTTTTAATCCTTATTACGATGCAACTGCATTGGATCTTTCAAATCGTAGTTTGGATAATTCTCGATTCAGTCGAAGAGGAACCTCCTCAACAAACGATTGGTATGTTTACTGTAGCGCTTCACTCACTTTTCGGATGGGAAAGACGAACATATGTGCTGAGCCACGATAATAAAAAACCAACTTTTTAAGCCTTGTTTTGTTCAATACTCGTAAATTCACGGCTTAAATTATTTTTTCATGAAAATAGGTGTACTTTTAATTCAATTGGGAACTCCTGATAAACCAACCGTTGGCTCGGTGCGAAGATATTTATCTGAGTTTTTGAATGATCCTAGAGTGATTGATTTGCCCTGGTTGGCAAGAAAATTATTGGTTAACGGCATCATTGTTCCTTTCAGAGCACCCAAATCTACAAAAGTATATAAAGAACTTTGGGAACATGGTAAAGGCGTTTCTCCTTTGCTATCCCATACCGAAAGTGTCACTAAACTCTTGCAGGAAAGGTTTAAGGCAGATGATGTAACCGTCGAATTTGCAATGAGGTATCAAAATCCATCGATGGACTTGGTACTCGAAAGAATGAAATTGGCCAATTACGATAAAATTGTGATTCTTCCACTTTTTCCTCAATATGCCAGCGCCTCCTCTGGTTCTGCAATTGAAAAGGCTATGTCAATTATTAAGAAGTGGTGGGTCATTCCAGAAATTTCCATTATTAGTCAGTTTTATGATAATGCAGGATATATAGATTCCGTTGTCGATAATGCTTCGAAATTTAATTTTAAGGAATACGATCATATTTTGTTTTCCTATCACGGTCTTCCTGAACGCCAGGTAGATAAAGTGTATGAAGCAACTGATTTATGTTCGGACCAACCTTGTGAAAGTGAAGTCAATGACAAAAACAAATTTTGCTACAAGGCCACGAGTTATGCAACAACGCGATTAATTGCGGCTAAATTGGGATTGAGTGAGAAGGATTATACGGTTTGTTTTCAATCGAGGTTGGATAAAAAATGGTTGACTCCTTTTTCCGATAAAATTGTTGAAGAGTGGGGTAAGAAAGGAGCTAAAAAGTTACTGGTTTTCAGTCCCGCTTTTGTTGCGGATTGCTTGGAAACAATCATTGAAATCGGAGAAGAATATCAAGAAATTTTTGAAAAAGAAGGAGGAGAAAAAGTACAATTAGTACCTAGTTCTAATTCTCACCCAAGATTTATTGATGGATTGGAGCAATTGATTCGTGAACGCATCTAACGAAGTAATTTTATAGAATCTTTTTGCTATCTTTGAGTTATGAGTATTCAATTATTAATTCAGCAAATAGAGGAAGAGTTTGAGGAGGTTCAATCCGGAACTATTTCACCAAGTACCTCTTTTCGTGATATTGAGGGATGGAGTAGTATGCACGCATTGATTTTAATTGCATTAATCGATAATCATTACGATATTCTTTTGACAGGGGCTGAATTAAAAAATGCTCAAACCATTCAAGATATTTATGAAATAATACAGTCGAAATAACGTGGGTTTTGTTTCGATTAAAAATACGGCGATAAAAGCTATTTATACTTCAGTTCCGAAGCAAAAAAAATACACCAAGGACTATATTTGGGTTACTCCTGACGAAAGATCCATGTTTGAAAAAACAACCGGAATATCCGAACGAAGAGTAGCTCCA
>JBIIHD010000331.1:0-2778 GCA_044236095.1 Crocinitomicaceae bacterium
AAGTCAGAGATGCTCCTCCAATCAAACCTCCATCTACATTTGGACATGAAAAAATGGATTTCGCATTCTTTCCGTTGCAACTACCTCCGTAAAGTAGTGATGTACTTTCAGCAACTTCTGAATTATATTTTTCGGAAATCCAACTTCGAATAGAATGATGCATTTCCTCAATTTGTTCTTCATTAGCTGTTCTCCCTGTTCCAATAGCCCAAATCGGTTCATAAGCAATCGCACAGGATAAAAATTCGCTCGCTGAAAGATGAAAAAGTGAAGCCTCTAATTGATTTTTTACAAATGATAAATGCTCGTTTTTATCTCGTGTTTCAAGCGATTCGCCACAGCAAAAAACTACTTGAAAACCATGCTGTATAGCTGAATCTACTTTTTGTTTTAAAAATTCATTTGATTCAGAAAAATACATTCGACGTTCACTATGTCCTATTAATACTGAAGAAACCTGAGCGTCGAGTAGGTGGGAGGTAGAAATTTCGCCTGTAAATGCACCTTTGTCCGCTGGAAAAAAATTTTGAGCGCCAAGTTTAATACTTCCTTTATTGGAATTTAATTCGTTTAAAAAAATACTTGGTGAAAAAACTACGTATTTTTTATCTTCTCTATCAGGAAGTGAATCATTGAATTTTTTTATTAAAGCCTTTGCTTCTTGTAAATTTAGATTCATTTTCCAATTGGCGGCAAGTATCTTTTTTCGCATAACTCGAATGTTGTCGCGCTAAAATAAGATTTTTCAATTAAATGACTTGAATTTGAGCAGAATTAGATTTGTTTTACTACTTCGAGAGCCTCTTCAATATGGCTGACAGGATTCAATTGTGAATTGTGAATCCCACGAATTTTTCCTTCCAAGTCAATAATATAGGTGACTCTTCCTGGGATAAGTCCAAATAAACTTGCGGGAACACTAAATAATCTCCGAACTTCTTTATTTGTGTCTGCCAATAGAATGTAATTGAAATTATGTCTAGTTGCAAATTGCTTGTGCGATTCAATAGAATCTGAAGATATACCAATTACTTGACAGTCATATTTTAAAAATTCTTCGTGCCGATCTCGAAATGAGCATGCTTCTTTTGTACATCCGGGAGTTTCATCCTTCGGATAGAAAAAAATCACTAGCTTTTTTTTACCAATCCAGTCTGAGGAAGAAAATAAGTTTCCATATTGGTCTGGTAGTTCAAAGTAAGGACAAAAATCTCCAATATTCATAACAAAATAACACTTCTTAAGAGCAATAGTTCATTTATTTCGGGCTCACATGTCCAAAAAGATCGAAATGTTCAGCTGTATCAATAGTTACATCAACAAAATCTCCAATCCGAACATATTCCTCTGATTTCTTAAGTAGTACTTCATTATCTACTTCAGGAGAGTCAAATTCGGTTCGACCAATAAAATAATTACCTTCTGCCCGGTCAATCAATGTTTTAAATGTTTTTCCAATTTTTAGCTGATTTAATTCATAACTAATCCCTGATTGAAGTTCCATAATGGCATCAGCTCTACGTTTCTTTTCTTCCTCTGGAACGTCATCGCTGAAATTGTATGCGTGAGTATTTTCTTCGTGAGAATAGGTGAAAATTCCAAGTCGATCAAATCGAGAGCGCTCTACCCAATCATACATTTCTTGAAAATCAGCCTCTGTCTCGCTTGGGTAACCTGCAATTAGGGTAGTTCTTAAAGCAATATTTGGAACTTTTGAACGGATTTCATTTACTAAATCTTCTGTTTTTTCTCGAGTAATCCCACGTCGCATGGCTTGTAAAATACGCGTTGAACCATGTTGAAGAGGCATATCAAGGTATTTGCAAATGTTTGACCTTTCATTCATAACATCTAAAACATCCATTGGAAAACCAGCTGGAAAAGCATAATGCAAACGAATCCAGTCTAATCCTTCAATATCAGACAAGTTTTTTAATAAATCTGATAGCGCTCTTTTTTTATAAATATCTAATCCGTAGTATGTTAAGTCTTGAGCGATTAACATAATTTCTTTCACGCCTCCCGCAACCAATGTTTTAGTTTGTTTCACTAAATCCTCAATGGGTGTTGAATTATGTTTTCCGCGCATTAAAGGTATGGCACAAAAAGAACAAGGTCGATCACAGCCCTCTGCAATTTTTAAATAGGCGTAATGACTGGGGGTGGTTAAAATACGTTCACCCACCAATTCATGTTTATAATCGGCTTTTAAGGTTTTCAGTAGTCGCGGTAAGTCCCTTGTTCCAAAAAATGCATCTACCTCTGGGATTTCTTGTTCCAAATCATCTTTATATCTTTCAGAAAGACATCCTGTAACATATACTTTTGAAACCATCCCTTCTGCTTTCGCATCTGCAAATCGTAGTATGGTATCAATGGATTCTTGCTTGGCGTTTTCAATAAAACCACAGGTGTTTATAATTACAATTTCAGAGTCATCAGTTTGGGATTCATGCTCTACTTCAAATTTATTTGCTTTTAACTGAGCCATTAAAACTTCGGAGTCGAATACATTTTTGGAACAACCCAACGTAACTACATTTACCTTGTTCTTTTTGAGGGTTTTGGTTTTCATGAGTGCAAAGGTAAGCAGAACATAAGAATTTTAACAATTTCTATGAATAGTAATAATGGTTAATCCTTTTATAAATCTTTTTCATTCCTGTATTTTTGTAAAATGATTACAATTTATCACAATCCCCGTTGTTCAAAGAGCCGAAATGCTCTGGAGGCTGTTCGAATATCTCAAAAGGAATTTGAAGTTGTTGAATATCTAAC
>JBIIHD010000332.1:0-2771 GCA_044236095.1 Crocinitomicaceae bacterium
CCTCGTCTGTCGATTCTACCTCTCTTTTTATGTATTTGGGTAAAGGTGTTTCACCAAGCTCAGTAATTTTCTGCTTAAATTCTTCGTATGTTCCATCAAATAAAAAACGTAAGGTTCTTCCTCTAGACGTAGTATTATCAATCACCTCAGCAACAAGCGAATCATCTTCGCCAAAATACAGTTTGTTACCAATTCTTATTTTTCTAGCAGGATCAACTAAAACATCCCACAACAAACTTTCTCTGTTTAATTCGCGAAGAAGAAACACCTCTATTTTGGCACCTGTCTTTTCTTTATTTCCGTACATTCTTGCAGGAAAAACACGGGTATTATTCATAATCATAACATCACCTTCTTCAAAATAGTCGATGATATCTTTAAATAATCGGTGTTCAATCTGTCCCGTTTTTCGATGTAAAACCATCAATTTGGCTTCATCTCTGTTATCGGATGGATACTCAGCGATTAACTCTTCCGGAAGATCAAACATAAATTCCGACAATTTCATTTTACTCATATTCTCAATTTTTTAAGTGCAAATGTACGACATGAAGACACCCCTTGTCAAGTGTTTTGACTTATATCTTTCGAAAAATATGTTATAAAAGAATAAAATAGAGTCAAAACGCCGTCCGATACTTATAACCAGGTTCAATGACAGTATTAGGTAATTTGAATGAAATTCCAAATTCATGAGACGTCAATAAAACCTCGCTAATGGGATTTGTTCCATATTCGAAAGAATAACAAGCACCCCATTTTTTGGTGAATAAAAATTCCATTCCAACATAGAAAGATCGTGAAAATCTGCACCCAACAAAAGTTAATATACGATCCAAATAGTTTAATTTTAAGGATGCGTCCAACAAAAGAGGCGCATTGAGTGTTTTTGAAACCAAAACGGATGGTATCAGATCATAATGTTCGTGAATGCTAAAGGCGTATTTACCGAATAAAGCAACTTCTGAATTGAAATTAGAATTCAATCCAATTTTATCCCATTTCGATGGTAAAAAATGTTTGACTGAAATTCCTCCAATATATCTTTCCCCACTAAAAATTGCACCAACATCAATTAATGGTTTAACAAAATTCGACTGTGTTTTAACTGAAGGATCAGGATAATATGTTGTTACTTCATCCGGATTATATCCCATTTGATAAGCCCCTACTCCCAACCCAAAAGACATGCGATGTTTATGCTTTAACCTAAAATGCACTCCATATTGAAATTGAAATTTATTGAGTGAAAAAGCTGCTAATTTATCATTTTCAATACTGCAACCAATCCCATGCCTTGTCCATTCATACAATTTTGTTTTTTTAACCAATGGTGCCGAAACTGAAATTCTAGAAGTTTTTGGAGCTCCGTCGAATCCAACCCATTGCATGCGATATTGAGATCTTACTTCAAATTTAGGATAAAGAGCAGTAATTGCCGCATTAAAAAATTGAAGATTTGAACTCCATTGATTCGATGGAATGCCCATTTGACTCCAATAATCATTAGAAAGTAAGATTAAAAATGCTATGAAAAATGACTTCATCACCTTATTATACTTATAGTCCCTTTGTATATTGTTTGTTCGGTATCATTTAGTTTTAAAATGTAAAAGTAAACTCCCTCCGGAAGAGGCATTCCTTGCCAAGTTCCTGTCCATTGTTTAGACGGAGAATAAGGAGAATAATTCTCGAGAACAGTACCATGCCGATTTAAAATAACCAACTCATTCTGCGGATATAATTCAATATCTGGTATTTTCCAACTATCATTTGTATTATCACCATTTGGACTGAACGTATTTGGTATCTCCAGCCCATTTCGAACAAAAACCGTCACGTAATCATACAAACTACATCCTTGATCGAAGCCCACAAAAGGATAAGTAAAAGTTTGTTCTGGAAAAACAAAAGGCTCTAATGAACTTTGAGAACTTATAAATAGTTGAGTATCCCAATAGTAAGTTGAAACATCTGTAGTTGCATGAAGTTGAATAATATCTCCCGGATTGATAGTCGTATCATTTCCAGCAAAAACTTGAAAAGTGTGAACGTAAATTGGATCTGTTGAAATCAGAATTGGCTCTGAACACGTCTGAAAACACGAAAACTCTGCTCGGATAATATCTCCATTTTCAACTTCATTAGTCTCTAAAATTGTCCCTCCATTGCTCGACAATAATTCATCATTTCTAAACCATGAAACCAATCCGATTGAAGGGCAGTCATTTACCTCTAGAAAGTATGTCCCAACTTCATTTTGACATAATGTATCCTCATGTATAATTGCTCCGTTGGGAATGGGTAATTCAACTGATTTTCCTGAAATCATTATATTAAATTCAATTCCCGGATCTGGAACACTATATGATTTTTCATTGAGAATAATACCATAATTTGAATTGGGCGAAAGTTGTGTGAATATAAATGCTGTGTCTAATGTTGTTGTGGAGAAACTGGGGCCTACAGGTTCAAAATCTTGCCAAAAACAAGAATTGTTCTTTTTAATTAGGCGCAATTGCAAAGCTCCCCATACCTCTATTCCAAGAGGAATTGAAAGTATATCCACAGTGATTTTTAATGAATCTCCAATTGCATTGGTATTAAAAGAGTACCAAATCGTGGCAAATGGAGTTTCTGGATCGAATAAATAATTGTCAGAGCAGTTTGAACATGTATCAATGGTAGCAAATTTTGTAGATCCCGACATCCAAACACTATCACATAAAGTTTGTGCGTCAGAGCAACGATCATTTGAAGGTTGCTGAGAA
>JBIIHD010000334.1:0-2770 GCA_044236095.1 Crocinitomicaceae bacterium
TACTGCTTCAGGAAATAATTTTGAGCTGGCAATTGCAGTATCAATCGGAGTATTTGGAATAAATAGTGGTCAAGCATTCGTTGGAGTTATAGGACCCTTGGTTGAGGTTCCAGCTTTAATTTTAATGGTTCGTTTGGCATTTTGGTTGCGGACGAGATGGTATTACAAGAGGACAATTTAAATTTTTGATTTTGAACCCCTATTGATTACTTTGACCAAAATTCGAAAATGCTTGTTCTGAAGAATAGTAAAATATTTGAATTAAAGCTACATCGCGAAGAAAATCAACTTTACCTACTTCAATTCGATTAATTTTAAGGCCTGTTCGTTTTTCAAGATCTTCTTTCATTTCATCATATCGTTCAGAAGTAATTAAATCAATGCGATCATAGGTGATAATTTTCCTTGTTTCATGTTTCACAAGCCACAGATATTCTAAAATATAAAGTAAAAGGATAACCGTAAAATTAATGAGTACTAATTCAACTAAATTGATTTGATAGACGCCTTTTGCTACCTCTGATGCTAGCATGGCATTAACAACACTTAGCCCAATCACTAGAAAAAGATAGGTCATTTCTTTGATTTCAATGGCATCTGTTCGATAGCGAATGATCCCGAAAATGGCAAACAATCCTAATCCCATCCCCGTATCAATATCTAATTTTTTGAGACTGAAACACAAGAAAAATGTAATTGTTCCGATCAAATAATAGGTAAACAAATAGTCTTTTCGTTTCGTTTTCGGGTAATAAAGAAAGCGAATGATTATGGTAAGGAAAAAGATATTTAGCCCTAGTCTTAAAATCAAACTTAAAAGATCTCCGTAATTCATCCAGGCAATTGAAAATTTATCCATGTTATTTTAATTAAATAGTATCATTAATACTTCTTAGTTTTCTTAGCTTTTCTTTAAATCTATTATATTTCAAGTTGTCTGTACCATAAACCTCAAGAGCTCCGAGACAATATTTACTTAATCTATAGGGTCGAATCACCATGGTTTTCATGAGAGAATAAAAAGGTGAATTTCGATTTACAAATTCTTGTTTTAATTCAGCAATTACCAAATTATTCAACTTCACTTCATGATGTTCCCATTTAAAAGTCAAATCAAAATCAAAGGTCAGACGCTCTTTCATTTCATTATTTACCAACGTAATTCGATGAAATGAGTTCCACAATTTTGGTACTAATTCGATTTCTGAATTCAAAACCTTTTCCAAAAAATGTTGCTGATCTGCATTCAAACTATTTGCAATTTCCTCAGCGGTTATTCTACTTTTTTTTGTTCTTCCTTTGATTTTGTGTTTAATTTCTAGAAAACTTAAATTTGATTCAACATATTTTCTAAATCGAACTTTGAATCTATTTTCTTTCCCCAAGTAATGATCATTGTAAAATTTGAAATTCTCTTCGTCAAAATACAAACTTTCATAGAATGGCATTCGGGTCCCCTCTATTTCAAGTATTCGAAACTCATTTTTAAGTTTATTTAAAACAAATTGAAGCTGACCAAAATTGAAGGCGAATTTTGTATCTACACGATTCATCAATTTTACCTCATCCATTTCATTTAGCGTTATTCCCCTAAATTCTGATGTGATTGACATTAATTGATTTTGAATCATATCTATTTGAAACTATTTGAAATTAATTCTTGCGGTAAATTGATTGATTTATGAAAGAATTTAATTAACAATGTTGAATGAAAAAGTACACTATTATTTGTTTGAATAAATTTTGGGTTGAAAGTTAACGATTTGTTTATAATAAAATAATATTTATCTATCTAATTTTAATAATTCATTAGGAATTTAAATTGGAATTAGCTCTCCCACTCCATTTTTGACGAACAAAATGTTAGTCGGCACACCTTGATAAAACACGTTTCCTTGTCCTGTGATTTCAGCTTTTAACATTGAATTATTAGCATTTACAAAACAGGGGGAATTTGCGTTTGAAACAATTGAAATTTCATTCAAAATACTCAGATTGCGCGTATCACAGCTTCCTTGAGTCATGATTTTAAAATTAGCCTCATTTGCAAATCCTCTTAAACGAAAATCACCTGCACCATGAGAAACATGTCCAATCAACTTATTACTCACATTCAAATCCAAATCGATGCTGCCACCACCATCAACCATAAAAAACTGAAATTCAGCTAAATTCAAGGTGTCCTGCGACGTCAATTTCTCCGTTCCCTTATACGTCATATAAGTAAGGTTTTTAAAATGTATTCTCACTTTGACGGGACTAGATTTGTATCTGAGAAAATTGCATTTGTTGGTATTTTTAATTTCCAATGTGCCATCTGAATTTTGATTTACTTGAATAAAAGAAATTAAATTTTCACCTCCTATAATTTCCACTTTATTTAATGAATCCTGAATCAGTTCGTAGTCCAAATTTTCATGCAGATATAGCTTGATAAAATCAGAAACATAAATCGTTGTGTCTGAATTTTTACCTGCACCTTTCCAACAAGTTCTTTCGTCAGCTTTCTTGCAAGAAAAGATAAATAAAGAGAATACAATCAAACCTAAAATCTGCTTCATGATCAATCAATTTGTTTTTTTACAGGAATAGAATATCCGAATCCCGTCTCTAAATAATCCGCACGACCAAAATGTGTTTTGAGAACCCAATGAGCATTTAACCCATTATTAAACTGATAACGGAAACCAATTTTGTGATAAACGGGATCTTCCGGTTTAAACTTATCTTTTAAGTACGCTCCCATTCCGAAAACAAAATGAAAATGATC
>JBIIHD010000333.1:0-2770 GCA_044236095.1 Crocinitomicaceae bacterium
CCTGTTCGACGGCTTTTCTTATTAGAATCTCTCGTTCCTTTTCTGTTATAACGCCGTCTATAAGGGCAAGATTTAATAGATTTTCGATACGTTCATCATACATTGTCCGTAAATTTTATATTCATTTTACTCAAAGTTATGAAAATATTTAAAAAAAACAGGTTGTTTGGAATTCAATGCAGTTAAGTAAAGTGAAAACTTTTCACAAAAACGCTTGGTTTTTTGGCAAGAAACAAAAATTTAACCTAAATTTATCATAACAATAGCTCTTAGATAATTTTTCGTTAAAAAAGTATGGTGGAAGGTGTGTTCATTACAGATGAGAAAATTGATTTAAAGGAATCTCTAAAGAAGTACTTTGGTTTTGATCAATTCAAAGGCAGACAAGAGGAGGTTATAAAAAATGTTCTTTCTGGTAAAAACACATTTGTTATCATGCCTACAGGTGGAGGTAAGTCGCTATGTTATCAATTACCAGCATTGATATCCAATGGAACAGCAATCATAGTTTCGCCTCTTATTGCATTGATGAAGAATCAAGTTGATTCTATTCGTAACGTAAGTGACAATGAAGCAGTAGCTCATTTTTTAAATTCGTCATTGTCCAAGGCTGAAATATCAAAAGTTAAAAAAGATATTCAAGCCGGAGTTACTAAAATGCTGTATGTAGCACCTGAATCTCTAACAAAACAAGAATACGTTGATTTTCTCACCTCAGTTGAAGTTTCTTTTTTTGCAATTGATGAAGCCCATTGTATTTCTGAATGGGGTCATGATTTTCGGCCTGAGTATAGAAGATTGCGTGAAATTTTTGAACGAATTTCAAATGTTCCAATTATCGCATTGACGGCTACAGCTACTCCGAAAGTTCAATATGATATTCAGAAAAACTTGAACATGCTCGATGCGGTGGTTTATAAATCGTCCTTTAATAGAGATAATTTGTTTTACGAAATTCGCCCAAAAAGAGATGTCGAAAAGCAAATAGTTCGTTACATCAAAAACAAGCAAGGAAAGAGTGGTATCATTTATTGCTTGAGTCGAAAAAAAGTAGAGGAGTTTGCTGAATTATTGCAAGTAAACGGGATCAACGCATTACCTTATCATGCCGGATTAGACGCTACATCAAGAGCCAAGCACCAGGACATGTTTTTGATGGAGGAAATTGAGGTTATTGTAGCGACCATTGCTTTTGGAATGGGTATCGACAAACCAGATGTTCGCTATGTTATTCACCACGATATTCCTAAATCTATTGAAAGTTATTATCAAGAGACAGGTAGAGCAGGGCGTGATGGTGGAGAAGGAGAATGTATCGCTTTCTACAGTTATAAGGACATTGAAAAATTAGAGAAATTTCTGCAGGGCAAACCTGTTTCTGAACAAGAGATTGGTAAGCAGTTGTTGGGAGAAATGGTTTCTTATGCTGAAACTTCGATGTGTCGTAGAAAATTCGTTCTTCATTATTTTGGTGAAGAATTTAATGAGAAAAATTGTACGGAAAATTGCGATAATTGTAAAAATCCTAAAGAACGTAAAGAGGGAAGTGAGTTCGTTCAGCTTTTGTTGAATGCGATTAAGCAATTGAACGAATCTCAAAAAGCTAAACATTATTGTGCTTTCCTTTCAGGGAATGTTACTTCTGATATTAAAAATTATCAACACGATAAATTGAGCCTTTTTGGTAGTGGAAAAGAGAAAGATGAGCATTTCTGGAATGCAGTTATTCGACAAGTAACTGTTGCTGGTTTGATTTCGAAAGATATTGAAAGTTATGGTGTTATCAAACTGACTGACGCGGGCAAAAAATTCATTGATTTCCCTGAGTCTTTTATGCTTATTCAAGAACGTGATTTTTCAAATACGGATGATGATGAAGACTCAATTGTGGCAGTTGGCAACAAGGGAGGAGCTTTTGACGAAACCTTGTACGATATGTTGTTGGATTTGAGGAAATCTATTTCTAAGCAACGTAATATTCCTCCTTTTGTAATTTTTCAAGACCCATCCTTGAAAGATATGTGTTTTCATTATCCGACAAATCTTGAAGAGTTGACAAACATTCAAGGTGTAGGATCAGGAAAGGCAACAAGATATGGAGAGCCTTTTGTAGCCTTGATTGCAAAATATGTTGCAGAAAATGATATCGAAAGACCTCAAGATATGGTCATCAAATCCTTGGTGAATAAATCCGGATTGAAAGTTCAACTCATTCAGAATATTGATCGAAAATTACCCTTGGAAGATATTGGTCGAGCTCAAGGTAAATCATTAGTTGAAATCATTGATGAAATAGAAGGAATTGTATCTTCTGGAACCAGGGTAAATATAAAATATTACATTGATACGCTGATGGATGCTGAAAATCAAGATGAAATTTACGATTATTTTTCTGAGGCAGATACAGATGATATTGTGGAAGCTTATCATGAATTTGACGGTCTTTACACTGAGGAAGAACTCAGACTCATGCGTATAAAATTCATGAGCGAAATGGCAAATTAGTCCAGATCATTAAAAATATTCGATTATTTTGACGAATAAAGAAGTCAGTTTTCTAATATTCAAGCGGATAATCTATCTTTGCACTCCTTAATTTATAAAATATGCGTTTAATTACTGTTGGAAGTGTCGCGTTCGACGCAATCGAAACACCTTTTGGAAAAACCGATAAAATTGTTGGTGGTGCAGGTACTTTTATTACCCTTTCGGCATCATTCTTTTTGAAACAACAAGGAATAATTTCCGTTGTTGGCGGAGATTTCCCCAA
>JBIIHD010000335.1:0-2763 GCA_044236095.1 Crocinitomicaceae bacterium
CGCAATATGATTTCCAATTCGTCTAGGATTCGAAATAACATTGGAATAGATGTTATCATTGTGCCTCAAAAGATTGTCTATTTGACCGCCAAGGTAAAACCATCTTGAATGAAGAAGAATTGATACACCCAAGTCCCGATACCATAATTGGTTCCCAATAGGCAATGATCCGTCGGCATAAAAATCCAAGGAATTATTTCTTTCTATTTCAACTTGGCTTACTCCCGTAACCTTCGAATCATTAAGTAATTTATTACCCATTTTAAATCGAACACCTGGTTCAATTAATAACGATTTTGAAATAAGAATTTTAGGTGAATAAATAATGGCTGTGTTCCAATCTTGGATAACTCCGTTTCCATAGTATTTATAGTTGCCTTGAATCCCAAACCCGGATTTTAGTGATTTTGAATACCAATCTAAAGAAAGTTGATTTGAGAACAATTGGTTTTCATTATTAATCCATTGCGCTCTTGACAAAGATCTGAATCGCGTCGAAGACACATCGCCTGCAGAGGAGAAATTGGCGTCTAATTGTGAGATGCCCGGAACATGCATTTGATGATCTCTTGTATTTTTTAATCCTATTTCGTTACCCATGTAATCATTTAGTTTAGAAATCATTTTTCCGATAGAAAGAGATTTCATGTCTTCATTATTATTTGACTTTTTGGGTTTATTTAAAATGTTTTTATTTTCCTTTACATCGGTAATCTTTGTTTCCACAGAATCAATTGAAACTTGAATCTTCTCTTCCGATTGAATTTTATTTGCAGTAAGATCAATAGAATCGTTGGTATCTTCTTTGTTTTCAGCGATACTCGTATTTGCTTCATCCATAATCATCGGAATAGTATTTGACTTTAAATCAATTTGAATTTTTTGATCATCTGAATTGTAGTTTTCAGATGAATTTGGATTCTGATTAACCGTCAAAATGGAGCTTTTTTTCGCTGAAATCGAATATTCTTGATTTTTTCTTGATTTACTCGTAGGATTAACAAAAGCTTCTGTTTTTTGAGATGACTTGGAGGATGTGATTTCGGAAGTTGAGTTACTTACTTTATTTGCGAGTGCTTTTTGAGGCGTATTTATTTTTGCATTATCGGCAAGTTTAACTTCAGAATGATTTTTCCAGTTTAATGTTAATAGTAGAACAACAAAGCCCATAGCAACACCGATGTAATAAGGCAAGATTCTTCGTTTTCTTTTTTCGTTTCGATATAAACTTTCTTGATTTGGGAATTCAAACGTTACAGGATCCACTTTAGCCGCTTGCCAAGAGTCTAATTCTAATTCTAACTCAGGATTGTTCAGGATAAACTCTTCAAGTTGAGCTTCTTGTTCTTGAGTTAGATTTCCTTCCACATACTCAAAAAGCCATCGATCTATATTCGAAAATGATGGTCCACTCATAATAATATATTCAATTGTTTTAACTGGTTTTTCACCTTATTTCTTGCTCGAAATAGATAAACTTTTACTTGCGAAGCGGACAATTGTAAAATTTCACCTATTTCTTCGTAGGAATATCCTTCTAAATCTCTAAGAAGAATAATGCTTTTTTGAAGAGGGGGTAAAATACCGACTGTCCTTTCAATTACTTGTTGTGATTCAAACTGTGAATTCATCATTTCAACTCCTTCAGGAAGATTTCCTGTTTCGGTTGAAATCATTCGTTGTTTTTTTACGGAAAAATTAATCATGGCATTGTATGTGCAAGTAAACAACCAAGATTTAACTTTTTCGATTTCCACTTTTTCACAGTTTAACCATAACTTTTCAAAAGAGTCTTGAACTACATCTCTGGCATCTTCCTTATTTCTAAGGAAATGAACAGCAAAGCCATATAATGCATTGCTATGTTCTTTCACCACAGTATTATAGTCAAGTTTCTCCAATTACTTCGCTTTACAGTTAGAACAAATTGAACATTCTGAAAGTTACAGGACTTGTAATTTTCTTGACATAAAAATAATGTAAAAAAAATAAACCCCTCCTTTAAATGAATAAAGTAAGGGGTCTATCGAATATTTCGGGAATTAATCCGCTAGATTTTAATTAGTTTAAGGATGTGTTTTTCGCTTGAAATGGTGATTTTCACGAAATAAGTTCCTGATACCAATTCAGCTAAATTTAATTCGATATTATCAGAATTGAATGCTACATTCTTTAGTTCTTTTCCATTTAAATCTGTAATTATTAATAACCCTTGACTTTTTTGACTTATTTTGACTTTGAAGTTATTATTACCCGGATTTGGATAGAGTTCCACATTGATTTTTTGTAATTCATCCATGCCAACATAACCATCAACACCATCGCAATTCTCGTCAATTCCGTTATCTAGAATTTCAGTGGCGTCAGGATTGATTTGACCATTTGTATCATCGCAATCTTGATTATTTGTACTAAATCCAGGTCCTGGAATTGAACAGAAACTTAAACCTGTGGAACCAGTTCCAAAGCCATCGTTATCTGCATCCGTGTAATAGGTTATGAAATTTAACCCTTCGTCTGTGCTTCCATCGCAATCATTATCAACTGCGTCGCATACTTCTGTCGCTCCCGGATAAATTTGATCGTTTGTATCGTCACAGTCACCACCTGTAGTAATTGTATTTTGTGGTTGAGAGCAAGACTCAACGCCTGTTGCTTCATCTCCAAATCCGTCACCATCCGCATCGACGTAATACATTGCGAATACAAGTCCATCATCCGCAAGACCGTCACAATCATTATCAATCCCGTCACAAATTTCAA
>JBIIHD010000336.1:0-2759 GCA_044236095.1 Crocinitomicaceae bacterium
GGGCAAGAATCTCCGTACCTTTTAATTATGTTGTTGGTTCACCAGCTCTAAGCCCATCATTTATTCTAATAACCTTTACTACAAATAAAACACCTGGAGGAGGATCTAATAATGATGAAGTTTTAATAGATGATATCTCATTAATTTATAATAGCTCTCTTGAAATAAACTCAACCGAAAATGAAGCTACTTTTTTAGCTTATTATTCAAGCCAAAATGGACTGACAATTAATGGAAATGTGCAAGAAATTTCAGTGGTTTCTGCTGAAGGTAAAATTCAACGAAAAGGTACGAAAGAAGATGTTTCTGGATTAAAACTCAATTCAGGAATCTATTTTATTCAATCAGCTAATTCCTCTGTAAAGATATTAGTTCCATAGTTGATGAAGTTTTTAACTCTTCTAATCTCGTTTTTAACTTCCTTTGGCTTTTATTCCCAAAATGGAATAATTCAAGGTATTGTCACGGATGATAAAGGTATACCAATAGAAGCCGCAGAGGTAATCTATAAAAAGGATTTTACACGTGGTGCTCGCACGGATGATAAAGGATTTTACCAATTGGAATTACCTTCAGGATCAGCAAAAATCGTTTGTCGATACACAGACATGAAAAACGATACTTCAACTGTAAATATTCTAAGTGGTCAAACGTTGACTTATAATATCCAATTGAGATCCTTGGTTAAAGAATTAGATCAATTTGAAATAAAAGTCGGAAAATTTGATAAATCAATTGAAGATCAAACTGTATCGATGGTAGTTATTAAACCTCAATTGATTGAAAACAAGAATACGCGAAGTATTGAAACAGCACTTGATCAAACTCCGGGATTAAACATATTAGATGGCGAGCCACAAATTCGCGGAGGTAGTGGATTCACATTTGGCGTTGGCTCGAAGGTAGCTGTGATAGTTGACGATATGCCCATGTTATCGGGTGATGCAGGTCGCCCTGAATGGGGATTTATTCCGATTGAAAATATAAGTCAAGTTGAAGTGATTAAAGGTGCTGCATCTGTTCTATCTGGCAGTTCGGCACTTTCTGGTTCGGTGCATATAAGAACAGCTTATCCTCAACAAAAACCTGTTTTTAAAGTAAACGTTTATTCAGGAGCTTACTCTTCTCCATCTTCCTCATCCGATGCCAAATGGAATGAAAATTATCCTGGAATTCATGGTTTCAACTTTTTGTATTCCAAAAAATATAATACCATTGATTTAGTGCTTGGAGGAAATTTCAACTACGATCACGGATATATCGGTCCACCAAAGACTGATTCCATCGTGGCAACCGTTTTTCCCGATACTATTACGAATTTCACGGAGCAACAACTGGTTTCCAAACGAGGTCGCCTGAATTTCAACTTGCGAAAACGTTCCGAAAAATTTAAAGGATTGAGCTATGGGTTAAATGGAAATTTCATGTTGGCTCATACCAATATGCCTTTAGCTTGGTTAAACGATTCTTCAGGCTTGTATCGTGCTTATCCAGGTGCAATATTTTTACAAGATCAAGTGATTTTTAATTTGGATCCATATATAAACTTGAGTACGGAAACGAATGGTAAACATGCCTTGCGTGGTAGAATTTTACATGCAGATAATCAAATGAGTGCCAATCAATCGAATCGGGCTACCACCTATTATGGTGATTATATGTTTCAGAAAAGTTATCCCGAATTAAAAAACCTTGATTTCATTGGTGGAATCACAAGTACGTTTACAAATTCTTTTGCCAATATTTATGCAGGTTCGGGTTCACCAAATAATAAATTGCTAAATATTTCAGCTTATACACAATTGGAAAGTAAGGTAAATAAAACCTTAAATGTTTCAGCTGGAGCTCGATTGGAATATTTTCAATTGAATGATACCATTACTGCTATCAAACCTATATTTAGAGCCGGTTCAACCATTAAGTTATACCAAGAAACCTATTTACGAGGTTCGTATGGTCAAGGCTATCGCTTTCCAACAATTACAGAGCGCTTTATAAAAACGGGTGTTGGTAATTTTGGCGTATTCCCGAATCCAACGTTAAAACCAGAGAGCAGTTGGAACGCAGAAATAGGGATCAAACAAGGAATTAAATTGGGTAAAATTTATGGGTATATCGATATCGCAGGTTTTTGGCAAGAATACCAAAATACTATTGAATACATGTTTGGCATCTGGAGAACGTTGACACCTGATCCTCAAACGCTAGGGCAAAGTGCTGGATTTATGTTTCTTAATACAGGAGAATCACGCGTAACAGGAATTGATGCATCCTTTATGGGAATGGCTAAATTGGGTAAAAAAGCAAACCTAACTTTCATGACTGGATACAACTATATCGTTCCAAAAACCTTATCACCCGATTATGTGTACGCAACAGATTCTTTAAATCGAGTATTTACCTACAACTCAACCTCTCTTGACGGTTCAAAAGGTATTTTGAAATATCGATTTTTACACAACGTGAAATTGGATGCAGAAATGACTTACAATAAAAAATTGAGCTTAGGGATCAGTGCAAAATACTTTAGTAAGATTGTAAATATGGATGCGATTATTAAAGATTTTGAGGAGTTAACAACAGATACAACATCTGATATCGGCAATTGGCTGCAAGATTTGAGGTATATGGATTATTACAATTCGCATCGTTTTGGAAATTGGATTTTTGATGCACGTTTTTCCTATTCATTTAATGAAACACATAAAATTGCAATTATAGGTAGCAATATTTTTAATAGAAGCTATTCTTTACGACCT
>JBIIHD010000337.1:0-2758 GCA_044236095.1 Crocinitomicaceae bacterium
GAAGGTCAGTACGATGCAATATTATTGGCCAAAGCAGGTGTTTCAAGGCTTGAAATAGATTTGTCGGAGTTTCATGTGGTAGAATTAAATCCCAAACAGTTTGTACCTGCTCCTGCACAAGGTGTTTTGGCTTTGCAAATTCGTGAAAATGAACTTGAGTTTTTCAATGAAATTCAAAAACTGAATAATACATGGGTGGAAAAACAAATTGAAATAGAAAGGAAAGTTTTGAATCTCATGGATGGAGGTTGTCAATTACCGCTTGGTGTATATTGTGATATGGAAAATGTATTTGTTTCTTATGCCAAGAATTGGCAGGACGGAGCAAAGAATTTTGTTTTTCATTTTTCGGAAAATGAAAATTTAGCGCAAGAAATTGTTTCTACTTTGAAAATGCAATAATGTCGTTTCGAATTTTTATCAGTCGAAATAAACAAGAAGTTTTAAAGCTCGCTGAATTTTGTAAAAATAGAAATTGGCAATTATTCCCAAAATCGCTCATATCATTTCATTCTATTCCATTTGTGGTTAAATCAGATTTTGACGTTGTTTTCTTTCCAAGTCCTCGTGCAGCTCAATTTTTTTTAAACGAAAACTTGAACGTAGATTTTTCAACTAAATTTTTTGCAACGACGGGTGAGCAAACTGCATCAACAATTAATAAAATGGGATATGGAATTCATTTTTTTCCAACTCTTTCAGGAAATGTTATTCAAGTAAGACAGGAATTTCAAAATTGGCTTGGATCAAAGAAGGTTCTCTATGTTGGGTCGAATCTCGCCCGAAAAAGTGTTTTAACCAATCTTGATGAAAAACAATGGTCTTTCTTGCAAGTATATGAGACCATATTTGAAAAAGCTAAGATCCCCGAATCAGATATTTACGTGTTCACTAGTCCAAGTAATGTTCAATCGTTCTTAATAAATAATATTTTGCCGAAAAATGCTAAGGTAATCGCCTGGGGAAGCACTACGGCAGAGAAATTGGAAAATCTTAATGTTGAGGTTAAGCACACACTAGAGCGAAGCGAAGAAAAGGAGTTAATAGACTTATTAATAAATAGTTATTAATGATTTACCTGTCATTTCTTGTGGTTGTTGAATTCCAAATCTGCTTAGAATGGTAGGTGCAACATCTGCTAATATTCCGGATTGTAGTTTAATTCGTTCATTTGTTACTAGAATGACTGGTACTGGATTTAGACTGTGAGCAGTGTTAGGTGAACCATCAGAATTTAAGGCAAAATCTGCATTTCCATGATCAGCGATAATTAGAAACTCATAACCCATTTCGCGACCAAACTCAACAACGTCTTTCAAACATCGATCAACTGTTTCTACTGCTTTGACAATTGCCGAATAAACTCCAGTGTGACCTACCATGTCAGGATTTGCAAAATTCAAACAGATAAAATTTGGATTATTTTCACGTATGTCTCCGATAATTCTATCCCGAACTTCAGGAGCACTCATTTCTGGAAGTAAATCATACGTGGCAACTTTCGGTGAATTGACTAAAATTCTGTTTTCTCCTTCAAATTCTTTCTCTCTTCCACCATTGAAGAAAAATGTAACATGGGGATACTTTTCTGTTTCTGCTATACGTACCTGAGTTTTTCCGTTTTCGGATAAAACTTGACCTAACGTTTGATTCAAATTATCTTTTTCAAATACGACTTTTACATGTTGGAACGTTTTATCATAATTGGTCATGGTATAATATTCCAAATTTAATTTTTTCATGTCAAATTCTGGAAAGTCACGCTGAGTCAACGCTTGAGTAATTTCTCTTGGGCGATCCGTTCGAAAATTAAAACAAAGGACGACATCCCCTTCCTCTATTTTTGCAATCGGTAAACCATTTTCTGTGACGACTGTCGGTTCAATAAATTCATCTGTAATATTGTTAGCATAATTGTTTTCCATCGCTTTGGAGGCGGAATCACAAAATTCGCCCTTTGCATGCACCAATAAATCATAGGCTTTCTTAACACGCTCCCAACGATTATCTCGGTCCATAGCGTAATACCTTCCAACGATTGTGGCGATTTTTCCAACGGAATTTTTCAGGTGTGATTCCAGGGAATTGATAAATCCAATTCCACTCTTTGGGTCACAATCGCGTCCATCCGTGAAAGCGTGAATGAAAACGTTCTCAACACCCTGATTTTTTGCCATAGCACACAAGGCATGCAAATGTCCTTGCGAACTATGCACTCCACCTTCAGATACAAGCCCAATCAAATGCAATTTACGATTCTTTGAATTTTGCATTGCATCCATCAAAACCGGATTTTGGAAAAAGTCACCATCTTTGATACTTTTATTAATTCGAGTCAATTCTTGATACACAATTCGACCTGCACCTATATTCAAGTGTCCAACCTCTGAATTCCCCATTTGTCCATCTGGAAGACCTACATTTTCTCCACTGGTTAGAAGTGTTGCGTGCGGAAAATTTTGCAGTAATGAGTTCATGAAAGGCGTTTGTGCATATGCAATAGCATCCGATTGAGAACCATCACCAATTCCCCATCCATCCAAAATGATTAATCCAAAGTTGTTTGTCATAGCGGTAACGTAATTTCAAAAATAGAACCTTGAGGTTTATTTTTCTGGTATGTAATTTTTCCGTAGTGTAATTTCAAAAATTCTGACGAAATAAATAAGCCCAAACCACTTCCTTTTTGCGTTCTGATTTCTTCATTTCCAACACGATAGAATTTAGAAAAAATGTGTTTTTGCTCCTTTTCGTCAAT
>JBIIHD010000338.1:0-2753 GCA_044236095.1 Crocinitomicaceae bacterium
ATGGGTGAGGTCATACATGGCAGGTTCACCACCGGTCAGCACAACGAAATTAGCATTGTTCGTTACTACAGTTTCAACAATTGAATCTAAAGATTGTACCTGGTTTTCATGAATCTCCCAACTTTCTTTAACATCACACCAAACACAACCAACATCACATCCAGCTAATCGAATAAAATAAGCTGCTTTTCCGGTGTGAAAACCTTCACCTTGAAGCGTGTAAAAGGATTCCATTACCGGTAGTTGTGTGGCTATGTCAAACGCTTTTTTCATGTTTGAACAAAAGTAATAGTAAAATTGAATTTTCGAGTGAAAATCTAAACGAATTCAAACTGATTTTCGTTTGCAGAAATAAAGTCTAAAGTTTCAATTATTTCATTTAAATCCATTGAAGTTACTAGCTTACCTTTGAATTCTTTGAAATGGGCAATTCCTTTAAAGTAATTTGTGTAATGCCTTTTCATTTCTACTATTCCAAGAATTTCTCCTTTCCACCGAATACTTAACATCAAATGTTCGCGGGCTGCTTCAACTCTCTCTTTCAAACTGGGTGGAACAAGGTGTTCGCCGGTTGAAATATAATGTTTGATTTCATTGAAAATCCAAGGATATCCTATACTTGCCCGACCAATCATAATTCCATCTACTCCGTATCGATTTTTGAATTCTACCGCTTTTTCTGGTGAATCAATATCTCCATTTCCAAAAACAGGAATCTTCATGCGTGGATTATTTTTTACTTCACCAATTAATGTCCAGTCCGCATCTCCTTTATACATTTGTTTTCTAGTTCGGCCATGAATCGAAATTGCCTCAATGCCAATGTCTTGAAGCCTTTCCGCTGTATCAACAACGAATTTTGTTGAGTCATCCCAACCTAATCTTGTTTTTACGGTAACCGGTAAATTAGTACATTTAATTATCTCAGCGGTCATTTTTACCATCTTAGGAATATCTTGCAATATTCCAGCACCAGCACCCTTACATGCTACTTTTTTGACCGGACAACCATAGTTAATATCTAAAATATCCGGATTAGTTCGATCAATGATTCGAGCAGCCTCCTTCATACTTTCGATTTCTGCTCCAAAAATTTGAATGCCAATCGGTCGCTCGTATTCGTAAATATCGAGCTTTTGGACACTCTTTGCTGCATCACGAATTAGTCCTTCAGAGGAAATGAACTCAGTATACATTAAATCTGCACCATGTTTCTTGCACAATGCTCGGAATGGAGGATCACTCACATCTTCCATAGGGGCCAGTAAAAGAGGAAATTCGCCTAATTCAATATTTCTGATTTTGACCATAGCTACAAAGATACGGTATTTGTAAAGAAATTTTAATCAGGTTGTCCAAAGATTCATGTTGTGAATAGTCAAAATAATTAACTTTACCTTGAATTCAAAAATGGAAATATGCTAGCTCCTTTTAACCTTCAGAAATGGATAGATGAAAACCGAGATATTTTAAAACCTCCGGTGGGAAATAAAAACTTGTACAAAGAAGCCGGTGATTTTATTGTGATGGTGGTTGGTGGACCTAATTCCAGAAAAGATTATCATTACAATGAAAGTGAAGAACTATTCTATCAGTTGGAAGGAGATATTACTGTTCGAATTCAAGAGGATGGTGAGGCGAAAGATATTCAGATAAAGGAAGGCGAAATGTTTTTACTACCAGGAAATGTCCCCCATTCTCCAATGAGAGGACCAAACACAGTCGGTTTGGTAATAGAAAAAGTGCGCAAAGGTACAGATCTAGAGGATGGATTAATGTGGTTCTGCGAAAAGTGTAATCATCCTTTACATTCTTATAGGTTTAAGCTTACGAATATAGAAAATGATTTTCTTCCACGATTTAAAGAGTATTATTCCTCATTAGATTATCGCACCTGCAAATCATGCGGTCATGTAATGGATGCGGATGAACGTTTCATGTGATACATGGAAACTGAAAAACCAGATTCTTCTAAAAACAGGGTATCACCGTTTTTACGATTTACCACCTTGGGCATTCAAATGGGTGTTATTATCGCTTTCTTCACGTGGCTAGGGATTTATTTAGACGGCAATTATCAATCTGTAACTCCTTGGTGGACAATTGGATTATCACTTTTTGGTGTGTGTGCTTCTTTGTATTTGGTAATTAAGGAAGTAATCAAAATGGGAAAGAATGAAAAGTAAAATAGGTTTTGCAATCAAATACTTCGGACTGAATTCTATTTTTCTCTTATTCTTAGTCCTTATGTACCAACAAAATTTTATTCGTATTCAACCAGATTATTTTCGATTTATCATAGCAAGCGACCTTTTGGTAATTCTTTTTTCACTCTCTATTATTTTACCAGCAATTGGTGGAAAAAGTGAAATGTTTGTTTTGCAGTTTTTGATTTTAACTGTTTTACAACTTCTTTTTATGCTTACGATTTGTGCCTATGAGGTTTACAATTGGGGAGCCAAGGAACAATTTGCTATAATCATGCAATTGATTCCATTTATATTCTTGCTTGTTGTCCAAACTAGTTTACTTTATTCAAACATTCGAAAAAAAGATTCTACTTTAGGATAATTTTAGTGGAAAACCCTTTCTCTTGAATTGAAATTAAATAAATTCCCTTACGCAGAGAACTTATGTCAATGATGCCAGAGGAAGAGTTCATCTTTTGACAATAAACTAGCTCTCCGATAATTGAATGAATGTATAAGTTGGCATGATTCAATTCCTCATCTGATTCAAAATTTATAATACCT
>JBIIHD010000026.1:0-8955 GCA_044236095.1 Crocinitomicaceae bacterium
AGTCATCACAATTGGAAAATGAAATTTCTGATCGTAAAAATGCGACCAAAGATTCCGAAACAGCGATTATAAAGTATAAAGAACAACAAAATAATGTTCGAAATAATCGTGAATATGAATCACTAGCTAAAGAAATCGAATTTCAAGAGTTAGAAATTAAGTTACACGAGAAAAAAAGTAAAGAAGCTAAATTCAAAATCGAATCGAAACAAGAGGTTTTAGACGAAGCGAAAACTCAACTTGAATTAAGATCATCTGATTTAGCAACAAAAAAAGCAGAACTTGACGCAATTATTTCAGAGACACAAGTTGACGAAGATAAATTGACAAAATCCTCTGATAATGCAAAAAAAGATATCGAAGAGCGACTTTTATTTGCTTATGAGCGATTGAGAAAAAATGCAAAAAACGGATTAGCCGTTGTTCCAGTTGATCGCGATGCTTGTGGTGGTTGTTTTAACAAAATACCTGCACAACGTCAATTAGATATTGAAACAAAAAAGAAAATAATAGTTTGCGAACACTGTGGACGAATTTTAGTTCCCAAAGTCGTTGATTAAACATTGAAGCCGTCGTAAGACGGTTTTTTTTTGTCCGTATGTTATGAAGTTTAAAGATTACCCCATCAGTCAAGAAATCAAAGATCAACTTGATCGCTTAGGTTTTATTCGACCTACAGATATTCAATATCGTGCAATTCAACCAATTTTGGACGGAGAAGATGTTATGGCAGTAGCCCAAACCGGAACCGGTAAAACTGCCGCTTTTGTAATTCCCATTTTAGAAAAGATCAGAAGATCAAAACAAAATAAAAGAAATTCAGAAATTCAATGTTTGGTCATGGTTCCAACCCGCGAACTAGCTAAACAGATAGCTTCAGTGTTTCATGAAATTGGAAAAAATAGTAAGGTTAAAACACTAGGTTTAATTGGTGGTGTTGAACAAGATTCCCAAATTAAATCACTCCAAAATAGTGTGGATGTTCTAGTCACAACACCTGGCCGTATGTTTGATTTGATTTCGCAGGGATACATTCAATTAGACAAAATTCAAACTCTTGTTTTGGATGAGGCCGATTTGATGTTGGATTTGGGTTTTCATAAAGATATTGAGGATGTTCTGAAATTTTTACCTAAAAAGCGTCAAACTTTATTTTTTACCGCAACTATTGATAAAAAAATCAAAAAATTAGCCTATCAAGTTGTTAAGGATGCTTTGAGGATTCAATTTTCTCCAAAAAATCCGGTTGCTGGCAAGGTCGATCATACCGTTGCATTTATTGAAATGGATGATAAGCGATTTTTCTTGGAGAATATTTTAAAAGAATATGAAAACGGAAAATTTATTGTCTTTGTACGAACGAAAGTGCGAGCAGAACGAGTTGAAGCAGCAATGGATCGAGTAGGTGTAAAAGTTGAATCATTACATGGTGGAATGGATCAAAAAAAGCGTTTTGAATTGTTAGATCGTTTTCGATCAGGTGAAAATAATGTTCTTGTGACTACCGATGTTGCTGCGAGAGGAATTGACATTCCGGATGTTGATTACGTCGTTAATTACGATCTACCGGAAAATCCCGAAAACTACGTACATCGATGTGGTCGCACAGGACGTGGTAATCGACAAGGTCAAGCTATCTCATTTTGTAGTACGGAAGAAAAAAAGTTGTTAAAGGAAATTGAGGAATATACAGGTGGAAATATTGAGGTGTATGACCTAAATCCGAATGATTATCAATGGATTATTGGTGGCACAGAGGATTTAACCTACAATTGGAAGAAGTTAATTGATGATGCTAATAAAGAACTAGATTCCGAAAATGAATGGTAAACAAAATTATTTTCTATGAAACGAAATAAACTTATTTATTGCTATTGTTTTATTCTATTGAGCATGCTAATTATTTCTTCTTGTTCGGTTGTCAAAAAGCGATATTCGTTTGGATATAATGTTCATTGGAAAAAATCCACTGATACCAAAATGATCAAGAAAAGTAATTCAGCTAATAAAGAATACCTAGCAAAGAAATCTAATAATTCGAAGATATCAGCTAATGTGATACCGGAAAAAACAGTAGCAATAGATCAATTAAATAATATTCAAGAAGATTCTTTAATTAATGATCATATACGTATTCCGAATTCAAAAGTGAATAATAGATTTGTTTCAGTTTTGAATAATCCATTGAAAACTATCGATAACAAGTTAAATAATACGTTGAGGAAGGAGTTTGCCAATGTAAAATTATCAATTCAAGAAATCAAGGATATTCGAAAGGAACCTAAAGAAAATAAAGCGGTTTATATTGATTATGAATTAATAGCCACAATTCTTATGACAATTGCGGGAATCGGGGCTATCTTATTTTTACTAGGATTGTATTGGTCATATAAAAATTTATATTCGAATTTAGTTGTACCATTTGTATGGACGGGACTCGGAATTATGGGTATTTGTCTTGCCTCAGTAATTATTTTAAGAATCATTTCGTTAATTTTAAATTGGTAGTCAAAAAACCACTATATTTGCTTAGAATTATTCTAAATAAGAACTGTGTTACAAAAGGAAAATATAATTTTAAGTGAATGCTTTGAATTTAGTTTCGGCTGTAAAATCGAGTGTTCTAAGAAAAAAAAGTGCTGTAAGAAATATCAGAAAAAAGGTTATGCCTGCAAAAAATGTCCTAAAATAAGCGATTAATTGATGAGAGTTTTACTCTTTTTACTAGTATCCGTTTTAGGTTTTTATTGCTTTTCTCAATATTCTAGTTTTAATCAAGAGGCGCAAAAAAGAAGTCTTATTTCAACTTCTGTTTCAATTCAAAAGTTTGATGTTTTTTCTAGTTTTTCCTATGATAGTAAATTTTCTTCATGGAATTTTAATTCATCTCTTGGATTAGGAGTGAATCGAACGTTTTATCAGCAATCTATTTTTCCTCAAATTCAAACAGGCTTATCTTATTTAATGTTAGGTGACGCCAGAAATTTTCAAATTGGACCTGAAATTGTCATTTTTGCATCATCGTTTAAGAATTTTCAACGACATTATTTCTTTGCGTCTCAGATTGGATATTTTTTAACTTACGGCAAAAAATGGACAATTCTAAATCGTGTGAATTTAGGACTAATTCAAGAGATATTTCAAAATACCAACGGACAAATTAGTAAAGGAATAACACCAAATTTTCAATTTCTTATTGGCATAGGATATGTTTTGGATTAAATTAATTGTATTTATCTTATTACTTGCAGGATGTACCAAACCAAGTAATTTTTCCTCGGTTCAAGTAATTGGCCATGCCGGTATGGGTCTTGAAATGTTCAATTCTATGTTTCATGATAATTCAAAAGAATCTATTGAGTACGCATTGAAAATGGAAGGTTGTGATGGGGTAGAGGTGGATGTTCAACTTTCCTCAGATGGTGAAATGTGGTTGTATCATGATCCTTACCTAGAAACTCAAACAAATGGGTATGGTTGTATATCGGATAAAAATTTTGAGGAGTTAAGCTCTATTATTTATAAATCATGGAAAAAGGAGAGTTTAATTCGATTGTCAGATCTTGATTGGACACTTTTGATTGGTAAAAAGCTGTTTCTAGATATTCGTTCTTTAAATACTTGTAACAATATTATAATTCATTCAGATTCAATATTGAGCGCACTTCAATCCATTTCATTTTTGAATAATTCCGAAATAGACGTAATTGCAATTACAAATAACATGGATTTACTTGAGAAATTGATTCAAAATAATTTTAAAGTGGGTTATGAGATGAATAATTCAGATGAATTTTATTTAGTAAATCAAAGTTATCCTGGAATAACGTATTTTGTTTGTAAGAATAAAGCAATTGAAAAAAATGAAGTTGAATTAATTCAATCTTTGGGAAAACAAGTTGTTATTTTCGAAATGAGATCTGCCGTGGGAATCAGAAAGGCATTGCGTAAAAATCCTAATACAATTATTACGGATGACCTACGTGAAGCGTTAATTGAAGTGTATTAATCTGGATAAATTAAATATTTTGCCCGAATAGATTTAAAATTTTCCAAACCCATTTTCCAGGATTCTCTAATTTTTTCTTCAGAAACATCTGTTTCAATTTGAGATTTTAGCAATTTGTTTCCGGCTAATCTATTGAAAAAACTCGGAGAATTAATGAACTCATCTCGATTTCGCAAGAGTTTCTTTGCTATAATTAAAGGTTTTAAATCGATTTGAGACATGGGAAAATTCATCTCTTTGGAATAATCTATACCATGACATAACTGATTGCTAAAAGGTGGATTTTTCGAACCGGTTCTTGGTGAGGGAGTAAAGGAAAATCCTGTTGAGTCAAATTTTGGATGGCCATAAATTTCAAAAGGTCTATCCGTTCCTCTACCCATACTAACCGTCGTTCCCTCAAATAAACACAAACTTGGATAGTAAGCGATGGATCGATCTGATTTTAAATTCGGAGAAGGTGGAATTGGAACAGAGTAAAATGTTTGGTGGGTGTAATTTTCACATGGAATAATTGTAACATCGCAATTAACCCCATTATTAAGCCATTTTTCTCCATTAATCATTTGTGCATATTCTCCTATTGTCATGCCGTAAACAATAGGCACGGGATGCATCCCAACAAATGAAGATAATTCTTTTTCTAGAACCGGACCGTCAATGTAATGTCCATTTGGATTTGGTCGATCTAAGATAATCAGTTTCTTTTTATTTTCAGCACAGGCCTCCATGACGAAGTGTAAGGTTGAGATATAGGTATAAAATCTTGTTCCCACATCTTGTATGTCATATACTACAATATCTATGTCTTTTAATTGTTCAGTGGTTGGTTTGGAGTTTTTTCCAAATAAGGAAATGATCTTCAACCCTGTTTTGCTATCCGTTTCATTGGATATATGCTCACCATTATCTGCCATTCCTCTAAAACCGTGCTCAGGTGCAAAAACAATTTTAATATCTACTCCAAGTTTCAATAAACTATCAACTAGGTGAGTTTTTTTTATTATAGATGTTTGATTTCCGACAATAGCAATCTTTTTTCCCAATAATAGTGGGAGATATTTTTCCGTTTGCATATTCCCCAAAATAATACCCTTTTCAGAAAAATGAGTTGGAACAGGATTTAAGGTAGTTGTAAAATGTTTTTGTGAACCGAAAGTACATGAAGTAATTAAAGTAATTAAAAAAGATAAGGTAATCAATAGCAATGTGTAACTTTGATGCTTTAAATGAGAGATATTGTCATCCGAGTTTTTCATAGCACGTAAATTAATTAAATCTGAGGTACAAGGTAAGAAAGTTTCTCGACCTATTGTTAGGATTTCCATCATAAGTATTTCACTTGCAATTGTTGTAAACCTAATAACTTTAGCTGTTGTAAAGGGGTTTCAGCAAGAAGTACGCCATAAGATTACGGGATTTGGATCTCATTTTTTTATCAAAGCAGCTGGGGACGCATCGCCTTATGAAACGGAACCAATTCAAATCAATCATCCGGCATTTCAACAACTGAAATCACTGAATAATATCCGAGGTGTTTTTCCGGTAGCTTATAAGCCAGCATTGATTCAAGCTAAAGAAACGGAAAAGAAAATTAAATTATCAACGGGAAAGGATTCCTTGGTATCTAAACAAGATATTTTGGGTGTCATTTTCAAAGGCTTATCGGGCGAACATCATTGGGACTTTTTTCGGCAAAATTTAGTGGAAGGAAAAATCCCTGATTTTAAAAGACAAATTGATGTAGAGCCGGTGTTAATTTCAAAAAAGACTGCTTCTTTATTGAATTACAAGTTAAAGGATACCTTAGATGCATTTTTTGTTCGGCAATCTCCAGTAAAACGGCAATTTGTTATTGCAGGAATTTATTCAACGGGTTTAGAAGAATTTGACAAAAAATTGGTGCTAACTAATCTTCCAATCGTTCAAGAGTTAAATGACTGGGGTTTGAATGCATCAATTCGCATTGCAGATACATTGTCTAATGGTTCATTAATTATGAATGCTGAAATAAGTGGTGGAAATGGATCTAATTTATTCGATTGGGGAAGGGGATTTGAACGTTTTGCTGGTATTGTGTTTTGCCCAAAACAAGATACTACGATTCGACTAATAACCCGATCAATTTCAATGGGTAATGGCCAAAGAAAGAAAGATTTGATTGATACATCTTTTTTGAAGATCAAAGTGCAAGGAAATCCGAACTGTGAGTTTCAATTAAATGAAAACGGAGAATTAGATCGAGAATATTTGGATCAAATCGGGAATCATTTTAAAATTAATTGTACGAATGAATCAAGCATTGAATTTCAACAAATTGATGGCAAATCAACAAGCTTAAATTTCATTAGTGGTTATGAAGTTACCTTAACTGATTGGAATGAATTAGATTTAAAAGCAAATGAACTAAAGCAACTCGTCGAATTAATTCCGTATGAAACGGGAGAATTATTAGAGGTAAATAGTATTAAGGAGACAGAAAAAGAGTTGTTTATTTGGTTAGGATTTTTAGATATAAATGTTTTGATTATTATTGTTTTGATGTTGTTGATAGGTACAATTAATATGGGTTCCGCTATGTTAGTGCTTATTGTTGTTCGTACTAATTTTATTGGAATGATGAAAGCCATGGGTGCAACAAACTGGACGATTCGTAAAATCTTTTTAATTCAAGCCGGTTTTTTGATATTGCGCGGAATGTTCTGGGGGAATTTAATTGGAATAGGTTTGTGTTTACTCCAAAAATACTTTGGACTCATTAATTTAAATCCGGAAGTTTATTACCTATCCCAAGTTCCCATTGAGCTCGATATTTGGCATTTTATTTTATTAAATTTAGGTACTTTGATAATTTGCTTGATGGCCTTGATTATCCCAAGTTTTGTAATAACGAAAATCAATCCGGTAAGAGCAATTCGATTTGATTAAATCTCTTGGGACTTTTCTAGCTTCTCATTTACTTTTTTATTGATTTCGTTTCCACGATCCATTAATTTCTTTTTGATTTCTTTCCATTCAGGACATTTGTTAAACTCTAAGTTTCCGTTGCAAACCTTTTGCACTTCTTCTTCTTTTTTTAACATAAACATCCATTTTTTCTTTAAGGCTGCTGAATCTAGATCTTTTGCATCTTTACCTACAGAGGATTCAGTAATATCAAGTCTCTCGGTTATAATAATTTCAGCAGCTTTTGAACAATCACAAGCGGATTTTAAGGTTTTGGGATCAATGTCTTCGATAGAGTCCCCACATGCTGTTATCGTAGAAAGGAGAATTGAGAAATAAAGTATGCGCATTATATTTGAATTGAAATACAAAATTAATTGATTAATTTGGTTAAAAAAAAATGATGCTTTTGAATTATGGCACTAATTAAATCATGTAATGGAAAAACCCCTCAATTTGGTGAGGATTGCTGGATGGCAGAAAATGCAACAATCATTGGAGATGTCATTTTTGGTAATGAATGTTCGGTTTGGTTCAATGCTGTTGTGCGTGGTGATGTGAACTCAATTCGTATAGGAAACAGAGTAAATATTCAAGATGGGGCGGTATTACATTGTACCTATGAAAAAACCAAAGTTAATTTAGGAAATAATGTTTCTGTTGGTCATAACGCTATCGTTCATGGATGTACAGTAGAGGACAATGTTTTAATCGGAATGGGAGCTATTGTGATGGATAATTGTTACATTGAATCTAATTGTATTATTGCAGCTGGTGCTGTTTTAACCGAAAATACGAGAGTAGAATCGTGGAGTATTTATGCCGGTATTCCTGCAAAAAAAGTAAAAACACTTTCTCCCGAGTTGTTTGCAGGAGAAGTTCAACGAATTGCTAATAATTATAAAATGTATGCAAGTTGGTTCAAATAGAAATTGTTTAATGTTAATCCTACTAGTATTTTAAGAGTAATAAGAAAAAATTGTATATTTGCATCCGCTTTCTTTGAGAAGCAAATTAATGGCCTCGTAGCTCAACTGAATAGAGCACCAGATTACGGCTCTGGAGGTTTAAGGTTTGAATCCTTACGAGGTCACAAAAAGAACCCCTACTTAAATAAGTCGGGGTTTTTCATTTTACAGCGCGTTCAAAATGTATTTTGAAAAGCGACGGAAAATAAAAAAAAAACAACTGCAAAGCAGTTGGGGTTCTATGTTTGGGTTAGCCCAAAACGCTTTGGATCATGGAATAATCCTTACGAGGTCACAAAAAAAGGGTCGGAATTTCCGACCCTTTGCTATTTAAACGAAAAATTTTATTTTCTAATTACAACTTTTTCAGTTGCAACTGAAGTGCCATCTGTAATCGTTACATAGTAAACTCCATTTGTTAAATCAGATGAGTTGATTGAAGAAGTTAAACCATTCATTGAAGAAGTTTTTACAACTTTTCCAGCAACATCAATTATTGAAATTGTTCCATTTATAGATTTGCTTAGAGAAACATTGATTACTTCATTTGCTGGGTTTGGATAAACACTCAATCCAAATGAATTTTCAACTTCGTTTATTGATAAAATTGGATCAAAGTTCATTCTAACCATTACGTTGGATGTAGTGTAGTACCAAGTTTGATCTGTATAATCGTAGTAAAAAGTTGTTTGTGGTGTGGTAGACCCTGAAGATGCTGTTACCAAGTCATTTGTAGCTCCACCGTCACCATAAGAGCCAATAACTACTAAATAAGACTCGTTTGCGTTCAAATTAGTCGGGCTGCCTATCGGAAGACTTATTTTTTGTCCTAAATCGGCTTGAGTAATTACATAAGGTGCTGATTCGTCCACAAAAACAAAGTCCCCAGTTGTTGGATCGATTGAGTATAATTTAGCAAATATTTCCGATCCAGGTTCTGATCCCGCATTTAAAACCGCATCGATTCCATACAAAGTTGCTGATTGAAAAATATCATAGATATGTCCAACTTCATAACCTTGTCCTGAATTG
>JBIIHD010000339.1:0-2749 GCA_044236095.1 Crocinitomicaceae bacterium
CAAAAGCTATTAGAATTGAACTTGTTAAAAAAATGAGCGCAACAACGCATGTTAGTCCGGCAGCAAAAAAGATTTGATCTAGTTCTCTATTCAAATAAACTTTGGCTGAAAGTAAAAACAACAATGTAAAGCTAACAAGGAAATTAACTAATAGAAGAAAAGACCCAAATGGATTTGTTTTGATTGAATCGGTAAAAGCAATTTCCGTTTTAAAATCAATAAAATTCCCGAAAGTTATTTGAATAATATTACTTGAGGATAATCGAGCGACTCCGATGCATAAAAATCCAGTAAATAATACAATTAATTCTGGTAGGTTGAAAACTGATTTTCTCAGAATTAATTCACCTATTTGCACCAATGGAAATATCATACACAAAGTTAATAGCATTATTTATTACTGTAGTATTTGAAATTCAAATTAATTCAAAAAAAACTTTTATCTAACGCAATGGAATAAATTAAAAGTCAAGGTGTATGAAATAAAATATAGTTAATTTTGCACTATTAAATAAAAATTCTATGAAAACTGATCAATACGTACATCCTGATTACTATATGATGGATGAAATGTTGTCTGAAGAACATAAACTTGTTCGAGACGCAGCACGTGCATGGGTTAAAAAAGAGGTGTCTCCGATTATTGATGATCACTATGAAAAGGCAACTTTTCCAAAACATTTACTCCCTGGTTTAGGTGAGATTGGTGCTTTTGGCCCTTATATTCCAGAAGAATATGGTGGTGCTGGTTTAGATCAGATTTCTTATGGCTTAATCATGCAAGAATTGGAAAGATGTGATTCAGGGTTGCGATCAACTGCTTCAGTTCAATCTTCTTTGGTGATGTATCCGATCTGGAAATACGGTTCTGAGGAACAAAAACAAAAGTTTTTACCCAAATTGGCCTCTGGTGAAATGATGGGTTGTTTTGGATTGACAGAGCCTGATTATGGTTCAAATCCAGGTGGGATGATAACAAATTTTAAAGATGCAGGCGATCACGTTGTTTTGAACGGAGCTAAAATGTGGATTTCCAATGCTCCATTTGCTCAAGTTGCAGTTGTATGGGCAAAAGATGAATCAGGAAGAATACATGGTGTCCTTGTTGAAAGGGGTATGGAAGGTTTTTCAACCCCTGAAATGCACGGCAAATTATCGTTAAGGGCCTCTTCCACTGGTGAGTTGATTTTTGATAATGTGAAAGTTCCAAAATCTAATATTTTACCTGGAAGAACTGGTCTTGGCGCACCGTTAAGTTGTCTAGATTCTGCACGTTATGGAATAGCCTGGGGTGCATTAGGTGCTGCCATGGATTGTTATGATCAAGCGTTGCGTTATTCCAAAGAAAGAACTCAATTTAATGTTCCTATCGGTGCTTTTCAATTGATTCAAAAGAAATTAGCTGAAATGATAACTGAAATTACGAAAGCACAATTACTCACTTTTCGTTTAGGTCAGTTAAGAAATGAGGGAAGAGCAACAAGTGCACAGATTTCCATGGCTAAAAGAAATAATGTAGAGATTGCTTTAAATATTGCTCGTGAAGCACGTCAAATCCACGGAGGAATGGGTATTACTAGTGAATATTCAATGATGAGACACATGGCAAATTTAGAATCAGTGGTAACGTATGAAGGAACCCATGATATTCATTTATTAATTACAGGAATGGATGTTACAGGAATTCCGTCTTTCACAAGAGAAATGCCTAATTTGTAAAATCTATTGTTAAGATATAAAAAAAGGAAGTCCAATCGACTTCCTTTTTTTTTAGAATAAAGGATCTAATTTATTCAGCTAGAACAATCATTTTATTATTTGTTAATTCAGCAACTCCTCCGTTGATTGAAATTTCGATTTTCTTGGAATCAGAAGTTGTTTGAATTAGCTTGTTTTTGTTTTCTTCAGAATTAAATGGATTCGCAAGTTCAACAATTAATGAACCAGATTTCAATGCTGAAATAATTGGAGCATGATTGTTAAGAACTTGAAAAACACCATCTAGTCCCGGCAATGTGACAGAAACTACCTCACCACTATAAACAGTAGACTCTGGAGTTAAGATATCAACGTTTAACATGTTTCTTATGCTTCAGTTAACATTTTTTCTCCTGCTTCAATAACATCCCCAATTCCCCCTTTTAAATTGAAGGCTGCCTCAGGATATTTATCGTATTCACCATCCAGTATAGCATTGAATGCTTTAATTGTTTCTTTGATATCAACTAATACCCCTGGAATACCTGTAAATTGTTCAGCAACATGGAATGGCTGAGATAAGAAACGCTGAACACGACGTGCTCTATGTACCACCAATTTATCTTCTTCGGATAATTCGTCCATTCCAAGAATTGCAATAATATCCTGTAATTCTTTATATCGTTGTAGAGTGTTTTTAACACGTTGAGCACAATTGTAATGTTCTTCTCCAACAATTTCAGGAGTTAAAATTCTAGAAGTTGAATCCAGAGGATCTACCGCTGGGTATATTCCTAATTCTGCAATTTTTCTAGAAAGTACAGTCGTTGCATCTAAGTGAGCAAAGGTATTAGCCGGTGCAGGATCCGTTAAGTCATCCGCAGGTACATATACCGCTTGAACCGATGTGATTGAACCATTTTTTGTTGAAGTAATTCTTTCCTGCATAGCACCCATTTCAGATGCCAAAGTTGGTTGGTATCCTACCGCTGATGGCATACGACCAAGAAGGGCAGATACTTCAGAACCAGCTTGTGTGAATCGGAAAATG
>JBIIHD010000340.1:0-2745 GCA_044236095.1 Crocinitomicaceae bacterium
TTGGAGCATCTTGGGTTTATTTTTATTTGGTTCTATCTCGGATTTATATTTCCTTGTTTAAATATGGTACTTTCGGCCTTCTCAAACCAGAAAAATCATTTGCTATAATTGGTGATTTAGCAGAATTTAACAGGGTTAATGAAATATTACAAAGTAACGGGGTTACTAAAATAAAGGTGGAAAGAATAAGTCCAACAAGTGTAAGAGAGGAGAATACAATTGGAACAATCGATCAGTTGGATCAAATTGCAGATAATATTCATGTAGATGAATTTATTTTTTGCGCTAAAAATACAGAGGCGAATAAAATTATCTATTGGATGTCACATCTTGACCCTGAAAAATATGATTTTAAAATTGCCCAACCGGATACAACCTTTTTGATTGGAAGTAATTCAATTGAAAGCTCTGGGGATCTTTATATTCTCAACCT
This sequence comes from Crocinitomicaceae bacterium, assembly GCA_044236095.1. GTDB lineage: Bacteria > Bacteroidota > Bacteroidia > Flavobacteriales_D > Crocinitomicaceae > UBA952. The sequence goes on from JBIIHD010000340.1 coordinate 434, forward strand.
TCATTCGATTTCAAAGTCAGTAAATAAGCGATTAAAAAGAATTTTTGATGTCTTTAGCTCTATTTTATTGATTGGTTTATCACCATTATTAATTTGGGGATATAAAAACAAATTGGTATTCCTTCGCAATTTAATCGAAGTATTATTTTCAAAAAAATCTATGATAGGATATCAATTTGAAAACTCTAATGATAATAACACATTTGTTCTGCCTAATTTAAAGAAAGGGATAATTCCTGTTTGTAATTGGTATTCAAAACGCAGTATTGTCCCGACAGATAAACTAAATTTTATGTATGCCCGTGATTATTCTCCATTAATTGACATGAAAATTTTAATGTTAAATATTAAAAAGTTGGATGTTTGAAACAATTTTTTTAATTTTGCACCCCGTAATGGCCCATGGTGTAACTGGCAACACGTCTGGTTTTGGTCCAGAAGAGTCTAGGTTCGAGCCCTAGTGGGCCAACAAAAAAGGAGCGTAACAGCTCCTTTTTTCATTAAACAATACTTGTTTTTACCTTTTCTTATAAAAAAGTGTGAAATCCCGAAAAATCAAAAAGTATCTAAAACCAGCTAAACAGTTTTATAATTACAACAATTCGAGGACATAATTTTTGTTGTAGTCTAGTTCACTTTTGGTTTGTATCCCTTGTTAATTCTACATACCATTTGTTTCAATTTTTCAGTTTTACTATTGATGTGATGATTTGTACTGGGGCGTATTGGAAAGTCCATATATAAAAGGCAAATCACACAAAATCAATCAATTTATGCTTGAGTGCATAAATGACAATTCCGGCCATATTCCGCGCTTTGATCTTCGTCATTATGCGATCTCGGTGTGATTCAATGGTCTTCTTTGCCAAAAAAAGCTCTTCTCCAATTTCTTGACTCGTTTTTTCTTGACAAATCAATTGTACAATTTTTATTTCCTGTGGAGTAAGCTCTGAAGTGTTAAATTGCGGGGCTACTTTTTGAGCATTGATAAAACTGGATATTTTAGACATCGGCACCCAGTCACTGAAATAATATCCCATTTCCATTACTTGCTCAATGGCATCTTCAACTTCCTCAATGTCTTGTACTTTCAACAAATAACCATGACCACCATTTTTAATAAATCGATCGATAAAGGCCTCGTTATCATACGAACTCAATGCGATTATTTTCAATTTCTTATATTTCCTCACCAATATTTCGGTGGCTTCCCATCCACCCATGTGAGGCATTTGTATATCCATCAATACGACGTCCACACGAATCTTGCACTTATTGTCTTTAAACCACTGCAAGATTTCCATACCATTTGCGGCGGCATGAACCACATTGATTCTCGGATGATCCTCCATCATACTCACAATTCCTTGGCGCACCAAGGTTTGATCGTCAACGATAATAATATTAATTTTTGATGCCATTGTAGGGGATTTTAGCATGTATTTCAGAAATTCCTTTTTTCGCTTGAATATAGTCAATCGTAGCGTGTAAGTTACTTATCCTACTTTGGATACTTTTCAAGCCTGTTCCATTGTTCGAACGCAACAATTTCTCCACTTGGGCATTGCACAACCCAACTCCTTTATAGCGGATAACTAATTCAATAATGTCCTTTTTTTTCCCGAGAGTTAATTCCACCAATTCTGTCAGACCATATTTGAGTATGTTATTCAGCGTTTCTTTGATAATACGGTAAATATTCGTTTCGGCACCCGGTTTAAAACGAAGACCATCCATCGAAAAACGATGCTGTATTTTAATTTTTTCGGTGGATTCTAGAGTAGTGATCAATTCTTCCAATGCCGGAATCAAACCAAGCTTTGAGAGAATAGGTGGCGAGATACGATTTGAAATTTGGCGCATTGTACTCGCCGTATGTTCGATAAGACCAATGGTGTCCACAAAAAGTTTTTGCAGAACTTCCGGTTGCTCAATCCGTTTTTGTGCTTTCACAATGTTCATTTTAAGAATGGTCACCAAAGCACCCACCTCATCATGCAAATCCATGGCAATTTGCGCCCGTTCGTTTTGCTCCGCCTGCAACGAAGCCTCATTTATCGCCCGCTGAAACTCCATCTCCGCCAAACGTAACGCCTCTTGCTCCTTCTCAATGCGCTTTCGAAAAGTATGGAAAAGGTAAAATACCGCAACTGCAATAATTGAGAAAAAAATTGATATTACAATTATAAGTTTTAAGAAGGATAGGTCTTGGGAATTTTCCAAATGGCGTATGCAATTAATAATTTAGATAATCCATCTATTAGATTGTGAATAAACCAATAATTGGTTATCAAAAAATGGTCAATTTCGAT
>JBIIHD010000341.1:0-2735 GCA_044236095.1 Crocinitomicaceae bacterium
ATAAATAAAACCGGTATACAATTGAACTAGGGAAGCTCCTGCGTTTAATTTTTCAATAGCATCCTCAGCAGAATGAATTCCTCCAACACCAATAATTGGAATTGAACCATTTGTTTTATCATGAATGTATTGAATAATTTCAGTAGATCTTTTTGTTAGAGGTTTACCCGAAAGACCGCCAGCCCCAATTTCTGAAAGTTTCTCTTCGCCGGCTTTTAAATTTGATCGGTCTAAGGTTGTATTTGTAGCAACAATGCCTGCTAACTTTGTGTTTTTAACCACTTCTATTACATCATCCAATTGACTGTTAGACAAATCGGGAGCTATTTTGAGTAAAATTGGCTTTTGAGTTGGCATTTTTTGATTTTCTTGTTTAAGAATGGCTAGTAAATTTTCAAGGGGTTCTTTGTCCTGTAATTCCCTGAGATTTGGTGTATTTGGTGATGAAACATTTACTACAAAATAATCGACATAAGAAAATAGGGCGTGAAAACATTTTAAATAATCTTCTACAGCATTTTCATTGGGCGTAATTTTATTTTTACCTATGTTTCCACCAACGATGATATCGGTTTTTTTCTTTTTTAAATTTTGGATGGCCATTTCTATCCCACCATTATTAAAGCCCATCCTATTAATAATGGCTTCGTCAGATTTTAAACGAAAAAGTCGAGGTTTTGGATTACCATCTTGTGGCAAAGGTGTTATAGTTCCAATTTCTATAAAACCAAATCCCAGATTAGAAAAATCATTGTAAAAGGATGCATTTTTATCAAAACCAGCTGCAAGACCTACCGGATTTTTAAATTTTAAACCAAAAACTACTTTTTGGAGTGATTCGTCTTTAAGTGAAAAAAGGTTGTTTATTAAAAATTTGAAACCGGGAACTTTTAAGGTGAATTTTAATAAATCCGCAGCTAAATAATGAGCCTTTTCTGCGTTAAACAAAAAGAAGAAAGATCGAAGTAATTTATACAAGGAGTTTAAACTTTATATCTACCGCGAGGTTTTGTTGCGCTTTTCTTTGATCTTTGACGACCATAATCTCTAAATGTAAGATTTTTGGTCGCAATTAAGTTCAAGTGGTAATACGCATCCTTCTGGTTAGAGTCTCCTCTTTGATTCCCAGGAGCAAATGTTGGATTTCCAATTGCTGGATTTGAGAAATAGGCTTCAACATCAGAAGGGAAAGAGTTTGGATCTGCATAGGTAGTACTAACATCATCCATGTAATCGGAAAATGTTTTTACATAAGAAATTTCCATTCCAAGTCTCCAAGCTCTTCCTACTCCAATCCTGAATCCAAGCCCAAATGGCATAGTCATGGTTATTGGGCTATATGGTTTTGCTTGACCTTCTGTCTTCATAGGACGTAGAGCCATCCACGATCCATCCTTGTATTCACCTTTCGGGTTAAAATAACAAAGACCAAGACCTCCAAATATGTAATATTGTTCGTTTCTATTTTTTTGATGTCGCATACCAGGTAAATTGTAACGAGCACCAAATCTTTCAGTTGCGTAGAAGATGAATTCTAATCGTTGTTGAACCTCAAAAACCAATGATTTAAAATTTAAACTTCTTGCGTTTCGAATAGCTTCCTCACTGTATTTATCATCAGCTTTTAATTGAAATACACATAGACTTGTTGTAGTTGCAAAATAGGGGTGAAAACGCTGTCTTAATCCCAGCCAGCCAGCTAAACCGGTAGCAGGCCAATCGATATCTCTTAAACTGTAATCTTGACCAACAGAATTAGCACCGCCCAAATCACCATTGAATTGAGTTGCTCCAAAACCAATTTGAAGTTCTTTTTTATTTAAAGACCAGTTACTTTGAGAATTAAAGTTCGTATGTTGGGAATTAAAATTTCCCACAAACAAACCAAAAAAGCATATTATCAGAAAATAGTTTAGCTTCATGAATTATACTAAATTATGGAACGTCACGAAGTTAATCTAAATTAACTAGATAAACTAATTTAAGAGAAGAAAAATAATAAAAAAATGAAAAGTCTTATTTTACGAAAATAATTGCTATCATCAAACTAGATAAACCCACAATTCCATAAAACCATGGGTTTACGAATATTGCGGGTTTCATTCGATTATATTTTCTTAAAACTTTATTGAAGTCACGAGTTGCTAAAACCTCTTCTTTTGAAGGTTCGAAACCATCTACAATAATTTTAATCTTTTGCATATTATTCTATTTTGTTAAAAATTTGTTTAAGTTTATTTAAAGCCCTGAAGGTTTTAACCTTTGCATTGTTTTCCGTTAAATCTAACAGGTCGCCAATTTCACGAAATGATCTTTTTTCAAAAAAACGCATTTCTATAAGTTCTAATTGATGAGCCTTTAAACGTGTTAAAGCAGATAAAAGTTTCTTTCTATTCAATTCACAATCATCCTCGAATATCTCATCCATCATCTGACCAATAACAACCTTTTCTAATCTAATTGTTCTTTCTGCTTTTTTATCACGAAAGGCCTGATTAAGCTCACTTTTCGCAATTCTGAATAACCATGAAGAAAAAGGTAATCCACGAAATTCATATTTCTGTATGTTGTATATGGCTTTTACAAAAACCATTGAAGTGACATCTTGAACTACATCAATATCATCCATTCTTTTATAAACATACCTGAAAATTGGTTCATAGTACTTGCGATACAACGGACCGAATTTTTCTGGATTTTGCTTTGCTTTTTCAATTTGAATTCTCTCTTCTTCC
>JBIIHD010000342.1:0-2732 GCA_044236095.1 Crocinitomicaceae bacterium
TTATTGGGTGAGTGGTTTTATTGCTCAGAGCAATTCTCATGAATTAAATACTAAGGGGATTTTTGCTTTGCGTTTGTCCGAAAATCAATTATCTGATTTGAACAAGGAGGCATTTTCATCAATTTACATAGAATTATCAGGAAAAAATAAACCTACCTTGGATAAAGCAGTGAAAGACATGAGAGCTGATAGCGTTCAATTGGGAATAGGTCTACCTGAAGCGTATACCGGAAAAGATGTTTATATCGGCGTAACTGATTGGGGATTCGATTATTCTTCTCCTATGTTTTACGATACCGCTCTTCAACAAACGCGAATTGTCGCTGCTTGGGATCAATTTAAAACAAGTGGTCCTGCTCCCGTGAATTTTGGGTATGGCACGGAGTATAACACAGCCATAGCTCTTGCAGCAGCAGGAGCAGATACATCAAATATTTATTCCTATGCGACTCATGGAACACACGTTGCAGGTATTGCAGGTGGAAGTGGTGCCGGAACGTCTTACAAAGGAGTTGCATTTGAATCGAAGTTTCTTTTTGTTACGTTTTTAGTAGATGTTGCTGCCGTTTTAGATGCCTGGGAATGGATGTATCAAAAAGCACAAGCTGATGGTAAACGATTGGTCGTTAATATGAGCTGGGGTTTGTATCATTTTGGCACTTTGGATGGGACTTCTTTACTTAGCCAAGCAATTACAGCCTATACTGACCTTGGTGTTGTATTTGCCAATTCAGCTGGAAATAATGGAAATGTGAATTTTCACATCAAAAAAACATTTAACAATGAAACCATCAAATCTAAAATTGATTTTTACTCTTATTCATCTAATGCAAATATGTGGGGACAAAGCATCCATTCTTGGGGAGAACCCGGAAAAAGTTTCGCTAACGGAATAATTGTGGCAAATTCATCCAATTCCACGCTAGTTGAAAGTCCGATGTATTCTACTGATACGACACATTCCTATATTGATACATTTTTAGTGACGGGCAGCGATACCATTTGGTATAACATTTCAGCAGATAGTGCCCATTCTTTAAATAACAGACCTACGATGCGATTAAGAGTGAAAAATACAAATACTGCTTTGAAAGTGATTTTAAAATCTACAGCATTTTCTGGAACTGTTCACTATTGGAATGTAACTGAGCTAACAAATGATGTAGGCAATTGGGGAATGCCTTTTACCACTGCTGGAACTGGAACCATCGCTGGAGATAACTTAAATGGTATCAGTGAGCCTTCTTGTTCTGATGACGTAATAAGTGTAGCCGCGTATGCAACCCAATATCAGACCTCAGGAACAGCTACTGCAGGTGGTGCAATTGCTTCATTTTCGAGTTTTGGACCACGTTATGACGGTGTAATGAAACCGGATATTGCAGCTCCAGGAGTGAATATAATTTCTTCCATGTCGTCATATACAGATGTAGCCTTTACCTCTCAGGGATCCGTTGCGTTTAACGGACGCACATATCACTTCGCAAAATTATCGGGTACTTCCATGGCATCACCGATGGTTGCTGGAGTGGCAGCTTTAATATTAGATGCAAATCCCTTTTTGTCGGCGAGACAAGTGAAGGAAATCATCATGCAAACGGCAAGACAAGATAATTTTACAGGAGTCATTCCAGCAGGTGGAAGTAATCGTTGGGGGGCTGGTAAAATAAATGCTTACGCTGCTGTTCAGTTGGCTTTAATTACCGCTGGAATTGAAGCTATCAAAACAAATTACCCTTGGTCAATTACACCGAATCCCACTTCAGATCAACTTACCCTGATTAATCTACCAATTTCTATTGAAGAAGTAGAGATTATTGATTTGAATGGGAAAGTCATAAAACTAAAATTGGTGAATAACTCCATTTACATTCCGAATTTAGAAACAGGGAGCTATTGGTTACGCTTTGTAAATAACGGTAAAATAGAGCAACAAAAATTCGTCAAATTATAGTATGGAAATAAGGCAACTTCAAAAAAGTGAACTTCATATCGTTCGTGATTTGGCTTATAAAATTTGGCCTTCCACCTACTCTACCATTATTTCTAAGGAACAAATGTCCTATATGCTGAATTGGATGTACAAGATAGAAACTCTTGAAAATAATTTTGAAAACAATCATATTTTTTTTGCCGTTTTTGACGAAGATGAGCCTTTGGGTTTTATTGACTTAGAATTAAATCAACCAGAAAGTAATTGGTTAAAGCTTCAAAAAATTTATGTCTTACCGGAGAAACAAAAATTAGGAATCGGTCTGGCACTTATGGATTGTACTTTTTTGTTTGCCAACGAGCATGATGTAAAACATATTACGCTTCAGGTAAATAGAGAAAATAAAGCTGTATTATTTTATAAACGATTAGGATTTTACATCGCAGATGAACAAGATTTTGATATCGGAAATGGTTATTTCATGAACGATTATGTGATGCGAAAAGATATTTAAATCATGAAGAATCTGCGTTCAATTCTTGTAATTCAAACAGCATTTTTAGGCGATGTTATTCTTTCGACACCAGTAATTAGTGAAATAAAGCGCCTTTTTCCAGAATGTGAAATCGATATTCTTGTAAAAAAAGGAAATGAGACCTTATTACAGAATAATCCAAAAATCCGCTATGTATATGTTTTAGATAAATCAAATACCAAACTATTTGAAATTTGGCGGTTGATTAAACAATTTAGGCGCAGACGATACGACCTAACCTTGAACCTTCATCGTTTTGGTTCA
>JBIIHD010000343.1:0-2731 GCA_044236095.1 Crocinitomicaceae bacterium
AAAACTGCTCTTAGCATTCATAAAACATTTAAAATCAAAAACAAACTAAACACTGACTACTCACATCTAACCACTAATCACTAATCACTAACAATTAACTACTAACTATTCACTACTAACTACTCACCACTAACTACTAACGATCTTGAAAATCCTAATCATCTCCCAACACATTTTCCCCATGCAAACTCCGCGTGCACACCGCACAACGGAACTTATGAAGGAATTTGCTCGTCAAGGACATGAGGTTACTGTTTATGCAGTTTTGGGCAATTACGATTATTCTGAATTTCTCAAAGAATTCCCAACTATTAAACTGAAAAGAATCAATTTAAAATGGATGTGGCATCCTTACAACAGTGATGCAGATGGAAAAAGATATTTGATCGATAAAGTACTAGGGCGTTTGTTCGGAAAAAAGTATCTGTTTCCAAATTTTGAATTTTACTACCGCGTTCAGGAAATAGTAAAAAATGATTATTCGTATGATTCAATTATTTCAATCGCCGATCCCCACCAAATACATTGGGGAATAGCATGTTATAGAAAGAATAACCCCATTAAATTTCCAAAAACCTGGATAGCGGATTGTGGAGATCCATTCATGAATAATGACTCTACCAACGTTTATCCAAAAAAATTTACGAAGTATGAGCACTTATTTTGCAATTATGCCGATTATATTACAGTTCCGGAAGAAGATGCCAAAAATGGATACTACGAACCTTACAGACCTAAAATTAAAGTAATTCCACAAGGATTTCAATTTGAATGGCCTCTTACTCATCCAACTGAACCAAAAAATGAAATTCCAACGTTTGGCTATGCCGGAACATTTTATGAAGATATTAGAAACCCGAAGAAGTTTCTAGAATTATTATGTCAAATTGATGAACCATTTAAATTTATTGTTTATTCGAACCACACGAAATTAATTGATACCTTTCAACAGAAATTAAATGAAAAACTTGAGATTCGAAAAGGAATACCGAGAGCCGAACTTTTAGATGAATTATCAAAAATGGATTTCCTGATTAATTTGGCTAATGTGAATCGACCCAATCAAATTCCGAGTAAATTGATTGATTATTCAATTACAGGTAGGCCAATTTTAAACGTCAATCCAAAAAGTCCCAATAAAACTAAACTACTTTCATTTTTAAATAAAAATTTCAAAAATCAATTAAAAATTGAAAATATGGAGCGCTACCAAATAAATAATGTTGCACAGAATTTTTTATATTTGGTAACATTAAAACAAAGAATGTAGAAGTCTGTCGTTTATTTTCAAACATGAATTATAAAATTCTTAAAATACTGTTTTTATTATCATTCTTAAGCATTTTGAATGATGCATTAGCTCAATCACTTTCCATAATATGGCCGAAACACAACGAGCTAATATCTGATCGAACCCCTTTATTTAGTTGGAATGGCATCGAGGGTGTACAAATGTATCAGATTTCTTTATCTCAAGATTCTACCTTTGCATTAGGTGTTCAATCTTTTACATCTTCCAATACTCAATTTCAGTTGGTTAATAACCTTTTATCAGGTACATGGTTTTGGAAAGTTAATGGAAGCTTTAATAATCAGAATTTTGCTTCCAATTTGGGAAAATTCCAAGTGTTTGAGCCGACTGATATTTCTGATTTAAAAATTTGGTACAATGCTGAAAATGTTGTTGTTTCCGGAAATAATGTAACGAAATGGACAGATTTAAGTGGTAACAATCTTCATGCAACTCAGAATTCAACTTCTTTACAACCAATTTTATTAAACAACGCTATTAATGGAAAACCCGCGTTAAAGTTTTTTGATGATCAGTTAAATACGTTGATTTTCAATTCATCCTATAGAACTGAATTCCTACTTTTAAAACGTAATGGCAACCCAAATGGGAGTTATCATAGTATCGTTATACATCCAAGTACTCCATTTAATCAAATATTTATACCATCAAGTACTAATTTATTTAATTCATATATTGGATCTTCCCCAATAAATTCAAATACTCTTTTTGATAGTGATAAATACTCTTTAATTTCTCGAAATATTAGTATTAATAACACTGTTTTTAGAAAAAACGCAACCCAAACGGCATCCAATTCAATTTCTCCCATAGGTTCGTTTAATGATGTTTTAATGTTAGGAGGATTCAATAACAATCAGTTTTTTAATGGCGAATGGCCTGAGTATTTGTTCTATAATCGAGTACTTTCTACAAATGAAACAAGTGTAGTTGAAAGATATTTGATGGACAAATATGCTCCTCCTATTAATTTAGGAGTAGATATTACACCGACATATCAAAATAATGGATCTTGTGTGAATGAAACAATTGCTGCTTCAAATATCTACACGAACTACCTTTGGAGTAATAATGCAACAACAGCGAGTATTCAAGTTACACAACCAGGAACATACTGGGTGCAAACTACAGATGTTTTTGGAAGAACTTCAAGAGATACAATTATTGTCAACAAGCCAAAAATGTCGATTTTTAATTTTCAAGATACATTGACCTGTCTGGAAGATTCAATCATCATTACTCCAATTTTACCAACGAACCATTCTTTCGTTCAATGGTCAAATGGATATAATTTCCAAACACAAAGTTTTAACACTCAAAATTACAGCCAGTATTTCTTTATAGAGTTTTCAAACAATTCAGGTTGTATAATTCAATCCAATTCATTCAAAATTCTCGTTGATTCAAGCATAGTTGGTA
>JBIIHD010000344.1:0-2729 GCA_044236095.1 Crocinitomicaceae bacterium
TATGAACACAACAATAAATAAAATTACAAGTATTGAAAAACTCGAGTAATTCGCTAAAGTTTGATTAACAGCTTGCATGATGCCATTATTTTCAAAAATTGTGGCCAAAGCCAATCCTCCTCCAAAAAGTAGTAAAATTCCCCACGGAAGCTTTTCTGTATCTTTCCATTCCAATAAGGGTTTAGACTCTTGTTTGGATGGCAGTAAAAATAATGCAATGGCTCCCAGTAATGCAATCCCCTCATCACCATACTTAAATCCCGTAAATTCTGTAATCGGAACTCTAAATATCCATCCCAAAATTACAATACCAAAAACGGTTAATACTTTTATTTGCTCTTTTGTCCATTTTGTTTTGTGAAGCTCAAAATGATGCTTTTCTTTTCGCTCTTTACCGAGTAGAAAAAGAAATAGAAAATACATACAAATTGCAATTCCGAGGCTAATTGGAAATCCCATTTTAAACCAATCCCAAAATGAAATAGTGGTTTGGAAATTTTTATCCAACAGAGCTGCCATTTGGGTATTCGGGGGAGAACCAACCAAAGTAGCCATCCCTCCGATACTTGAACTGTAGGCAATAGTTAAAACCAATAAAAGGGGAAATTTTTGCTTTTGTTCTGATTTAGGCATTGCATGAATAACAGCTAAGGCCATCGGTAACATCATGAGGGCTGTGGCAGTATTCGAAATCCACATACTTAATAAAAAAGTACTTGCTGTAAAACCTAGTAAAATGCGTTCAACACTATTTCCTAAAAACTGTATTATAGTTCGTGCTATTTGCTCATGAACTTTCCATTTTTCAAGTGCGAGAGCCAGTATGAATCCTCCGAAAAAGAGAAAGACATTATTATTTCCATAAGATGATGCTAAATCATCAGGAGTTATTAGTTTCAATGGGATAGCAAAAATCAGGGGAAATAAAGCAGTAACATAAATTGGGATTAATTCGAAAATCCAACAGAAAATCATAAGTACCCCAAGAGCTGACGCATTCCAAAATAAATTCTTATTTGCCGTTAAAAGTATTGAAATAATAAATCCGATAATTAGTAAGAAAAACAAGTAGTTTTTCCAATTAAATTGAGTTGATAGCTTCATTTAATAATTCGATTTTAAATATACCCATTTTTCTGATAAAGCTTCCTTTTTATTGTATTTTTGCGCAATGAAACGTGTGGTTGTAGGTCTTTCAGGTGGGGTAGATTCGAGTGTCGCGGCATATTTACTTCAAAACGAAGGATATGAAGTTATAGGTATGTTTATGAGAAACTGGCATGACGAGTCAGTTACTTTATCTGACGATTGTCCATGGATTGACGATTCAAACGACGCGCTTTTGGTTGCCCAACATTTAGGTATACCGTTTCAAGTAATTGATTTGAGTCAGGAATACAAAGAACGCATTGTAAATTACATGTTTCACGAATACGAGCAAGGTCGAACTCCAAATCCAGACGTACTATGCAATCGTGAGATTAAATTTGATGTTTTTTTGAAGGCAGCTATGCAATTAGGCGCAGATTACGTTGCAACGGGACATTACTGCAGAAAAAGAATCAATTCAGATGGAAGTTCGTCGCTTCTTTCAGGATTGGATAAAAATAAAGATCAATCCTATTTTTTATGTCAAGTTTCTCAAGATCAACTGGCCAAAGCAATTTTTCCGATTGGAGATTTAGAGAAGTCTGAGGTGAGAAAAATTGCTGCTGAGGCAGGATTGTTAACTGCAGAGAAAAAGGATTCGCAAGGATTATGCTTTGTAGGGAAAATTAGTCTGCCTGAATTTTTGCAGCAGCAGTTAAAATCTAAAGAAGGAGAGGTCCTTGAAATTCCAGCTAATTTGGCTCAATTAACTCATTATCATTCAATTGAAAGAAAGGTTGAAAACATCGAGCAATTAGTTCAGCCATTCGTATTTAATACGAACCAAGGTCAAAAGGTAGCCACCCATCAAGGAGCACATTTCTACACGATTGGTCAGCGCAAAGGATTACAAATTGGAGGAAGACCTTTACCTTCGTTTGCCGTTCAGATTGATGTTGTAAATAACATTGTTTATTCTTGTCAAGGAGATGATCACCCAGCACTAAATCGATGGGCATTGAAGATCGAACAAAAAGCAATAAACTGGATTCAATTTCCGGAATGGGCAAACCAACAAGAGTTCGAAGTAGATATTGATGCGCGAATCAGATATCGTCAACCTTTGCAAAAATCCAAATTGATTAAAAATAACAATCAGTTTTATATATTATTTAATAAACTTCAACGCGGTATAACTCCCGGACAATTTGCCGCTTGGTATATCAATGAAGAACTAATTGGTTCAGGAGTAATAGAGTCTTAAATTTTCACTAATGTTTTCGTTACTTTTTGACCATTTTCTTGTGTGAAGGTCACATAAAAAACTCCATTTGACCAATCATTTATTGAAAACTCATGTGTTCCTATTCCAATAGATTTATTCATAACTATTCTTCCTTGTACATCCGTTATGATCACTTGAAATTCATTTGATTCCTCAGATACAATCGTTAATTTATCGATTGCCGGATTTGGATAAATCATAACATCTAAATTTGTGTTTTCTTCCTCTATCCCAGCTTGACAATTATTTGATGCCAACGGAGTAGGGGTGACATTGGCAAAATCAGCACTTCCATCCGGACAACGAGCGTAGGCAACATCCGTTGTTTGAACCCCAAATGCAACTTGATCATAGA
>JBIIHD010000345.1:0-2726 GCA_044236095.1 Crocinitomicaceae bacterium
TTCGCATCAGCATATGGGGGTAGGGGTTAATTTGGTGTTTAGCATTAGAAAAAATCTTGATTTTCGTTTGGATTCTTATTTTTATCAGCCGTTTCTTCAGCTTCAGAAAAATGATGATGGAACTATTCAATATATAAAACCATTTAAAGGAGAAACCGTTTTGGCTTCAACATCATTGATTTATCATTCTTTGGTTGGCCCTCTGCGAGCTACCTTAAATTATTTCCCCACTCAAAAATCTCCATTTGTTTTTCAGTTGAGCTATGGTTTTGTTTTATTTAATGAAAGGGCAATAAGATAATCAAAGATTAATTTTAGTACGTTGAAGATTCAAATTGAATTAAATCAGGAGCTAATCTGATTTTATAGGACTCACTTCTAGAACCCGAAATTATGTAATGTTCAGCTAAGCGTTGACCTAGCACTTTTACAAAAGTGTTTTTTATTTTGGATAATACTTCATTGATATTATTATTTGTTGGATCAAGTAAAATGTCAATTGAATTTTCAATCTCAGTAAGGGTACTAAAATTTGATAATCGGTGGTAGAGCGTTGATATTTCCTTTCGATGGTCGATTAAATCAACTATTCGGACACCTTCAAGATGTTTCAAAAAGAAACAATAAATCGCCTTCTGTTTAGGGTTGAGAGGAATTTCAATATTACCAAAATCTGGCAAATAGATAGTATGAGTAAACCCTTTGATAGAAATTTTTCTTGGAGAGTTCAAATAGTTCGATCGTTCAACACTTAAGAAGTTTTTTCGAATCCCTTCAAAAGCATCAAAGAGTTGGTGAATAATACGTTGATCTACAGTGGATTTTTCAAGAATTTTAAAACAATCCGAACAAATATCAGCAGTTCGCATTTTATAAATGATATGTTTCTTTTGTTCACAAAAGTCCATCATACAACCACGTGAGTCTTGGTGAAGAGCAATCTTAAGATCCAATCTATTTTTAAACATAATAATTCGAAAAATCCAACTTATTATCTCATAAGAAATTGGAAATCGTTCATGTAAACCTTCAAAATAATAGTGCCAGTCAGAGGTGTGAATAAATGCATTTCGCATGTCAGCATCAATACTACCAAACCAGTTGTATTCATTTGCAATATCCGTTAAAAGTATAACTAAATCATTTTGATCAATTTGATTTTTTTCTCGATATTCTATACATTTATCAAATAGATTTTCCCAAGTAGTTTGTTTAGTTTTATACGGGAAACGAATGGGCTGTCTTTCTTTACTCATACTCATTTGAGGTTGAAAGAAATCCATTGGTGGTATTTCCTTTTTTTCAAATGTTTCTTTATCTGCAATTTCAACTTCAATGGCATTTGAGATTTGAGAATCAGATTCAGAGGCCAGAAATTCAACCGGCCCCTTGAATTGATTTAACAAATACATAATAGATTGAAAAGAATGATGAGAATACTCTTTTGACCTAATTAGGTGTACTTTCATTAGCGCAAATCTTTTTTATTAAAGATAGAAAAAAATCCTTTTGATGAGGCTCCTTGTCTCTTTTTGTCAGCGTAGTCTCTTGCTGCAGCATCAAAATAAGCTTGATTCACCTCTGCATAATTTTCCTTACTGAATGAAAGATAACTATCTGTATTAAATCCCATATTTTGAGATGCTGACATGGCGTCCAAATCAGCACCCATAAATGTAAAATTCCATTTTTCTGTTGCTTCTAACTCTTGAATCATTCGTTTTATGTCACCATATGTGTAAAAGCGAGAAGTATTTTCATATCCATCGGTAATGATTATTAAAACTACAGAAGCTTGATTTTCTTCAATTTCATGACCAAACTGGGTTTTTATATCGTAAATTGATTTACCAATAGCATCTAGCAATGCTGTTCCTCCATCCGGGCGATACATCTCTCTGTTTAGCTTGGAAATTGAGTTTACATGGCTAAATGGAATTGTATTTAAATCAACTTCGGTATTAAAAAAACGAAGTCCCATCAAAATTTCTTGATCAGGAAACTCTTTTTGAATGGCACAAATTGATTTTAATTGTCCGTTAAATCCTTCAATTACTTGGGATTCACTACCTGTCATGGATCCACTTCGATCCACAATCATTTGATAAATTGTTTTTTTGTTCATGGCTTAAAAATTAATAGTTTTACATTTTCTTGATGTAAAATTTCAATGATTTAAGCACATATGAAAATGCTTGCAACCTTGCAAGAAGAAATTAATTAATTGGGACTTGAACCTGAATTTCAAATTCATCCGTTAAATTGATTAAAATTAAAGACAAATTATTCTCTAATATTAAATTTTTGAGAATAGACAAATTCAGTTCTTTTTCGCTTCTATCAGTAGATGTTGACTGTTTGGTCAGAAGATAAACCGCGTCATTTATAGGCTTTTTAAATCTAAAATTTATGGCTACTTTATCATTTATTTCTTTGACAAAGATCATAAGTTTAATGTTTTTGTTATTTTGATTAATACATATCGAAATATAATCAATTAACTTGAACCAAATTTGTGTAAGTTTTATTTCATTCCCCTTGATTTGAATTGGGTTTCGCATCACAATTAATTCATTTAAAGAAGTTGATTGTGACTGAAAATAAAGATAAAGAGCATTTTCTAAAGTGGTTCGTATATCTAGACTAATTATTTCCTCTGATTTTGTATTTACGAAAGATTTTAAATCATGGATAATGGTTGAACTTTTCAAAATAGAATTTTCAAT
>JBIIHD010000346.1:0-2716 GCA_044236095.1 Crocinitomicaceae bacterium
CATTGCTGGCTGAATTACAGCAAGGGTAACAATTGAATCTAATCCAAATGATGGTATTGATGTATCTAAAAAAATAGCGTCTGTCTGAAAGGCTTGCCAATTGTTCGTAATCATAACAGCGGTAAATATATTATTGGCAGCGTGGTAGCCCATTGAAAGTTCCATTCCTTCATCCATTATTGTCATAATTGCCAAAAAAACTCCGGTTAGAAAATAATAAATTAAAATTCCGTACCCTAAAGTGGCCACTTCAGGATTAAATGCGTGCATCAAGGCAAAAAAGG
Source organism: Crocinitomicaceae bacterium (assembly GCA_044236095.1). GTDB lineage: Bacteria > Bacteroidota > Bacteroidia > Flavobacteriales_D > Crocinitomicaceae > UBA952. Next base: position 285 of record JBIIHD010000346.1, read on the forward strand.
CGCTAGTAGTAATGATTACATGTAAAATACTACCAATCTTTCGGTAGAGTGCTTGCGCGAGATATCCTCTAAATAATAATTCCTCTGCTGTTGTTTGAATTGGAATTAAAACTACAGAGATCAAGAGTAAAGGAATAAATCGATCTACCTTAAAATTTAATTTAATTTCATTTCCAAAAACAAATGAAATTAAAATGAAAATAGACATTATTCCTCCCCAAATGGTAAATGAAGTAAAGAATCGTTTCCAACGAAAGCTTGATGAAGCTGTTAAAACGGATAAAAATTTCCTTTTGTGAAATTGAGTTATACCGATATAAAGTGCGGCAAAAATGAAAACAAAAGGAAGGAGTAAATGAATTAATAATCGATTTTTTCCTAGGATTCGAGCCATTTGTTCAATACTTTGAACGTCAGATAAATCAGAGCCCGAAAGTCGTAAATCTATCAAAATAGGCAGAGAGCCTAAAAAGCCATAAGCTAATAAAATCAAGCAAACTGTCAATAAATAGCTTGAAATATCGTTTCTTCCAGATTCTGATTGAGATAAAAAAGACATCTTCTAGCTAAACATATCTTTCATTCGTCCGAAGAATCCCTTACGTTCAGATTCAGATCCTGGTTTAAAATTTTCAGAATCTTTTAATTTTTCTAATGTTTCTCGTTCTTCTTTAGAAAGTTTTGTCGGAGTCCAAATATGAATATGTACAAATAAATCTCCCATTCCATATCCTTGTAATACAGGTAAACCTTTTCCTTTCAAACGGAGTACTTTTCCACTTTGTGTTCCTGCATCAATTTTAATTTTCACTTTTCCAGTGACTGTTGGAACCTCTATTGATTCGCCTAATGTGGCATCGATAAAACTTACAATTGCATCAAAATGAAGATTTTCACTGTCACGACGTAACTCATCATGCTCTACCTCTTCGATTACAACAATTAAATCTCCTGGAACACCATTAAACGGACCCGCATTTCCTCTTCCTGTAACGCTAAGTTGCATCCCCTCCTCCACTCCTGCAGGGATTTCAATCTCAATAACCTCCTCTTGTCGTTTTAACCCGTGCGCATCTGAATCTGCCGGTTTTTTATCAATCATTTTTCCAGCACCCTGACACACATGACAAGCAGATTGTGTTTGCATAGCACCCAAAAACGTTTGTGAGACTCTGGTTATTCTTCCAGTACCATTGCAAGTTGAACAATTTTTATAGGTAACTCCTTCTGCATTAACGAGCTTATTTACTTTTATCTTTTTCTTAACACCTGCAGCAATTTCTTCCAGTGTCAATTTCATCTTTACGCGAAGATTTGTTCCTCGAACAGTCCTTGATCCTCCAGAACGACTTCCTCCGAAACTTCCACCAAATGCACTTCCGAAAACATCACCAAATTGAGAGAAAATATCATCCATATTCATTCCCCCAAATCCACCCTGACCTCCCATCCCGGCATGTCCAAAACGATCATACTGAGCTCTTTTTTCAGAATTACTCAAAACCTCGTACGCTTCGGCAGCTTCTTTAAATTTATCCTCCGCTGACGCGTCATCAGGATTTTTATCTGGATGGTATTTAATTGCAAGCTTACGATAGGCTTTCTTTATTTCGGATTCATCGGCATTTTTAGAAATACCTAAAACTTCGTAATAATCGCGTTTTTGACTCATTCTTTTATTCTATTATTGACCAACCACAACTTTAGCGAATCGCACAACTTTGTCATGTAATGTATATCCTTTCTCCACATCATCGATAATTTTCCCTTTCATGTCATCTGATTCTGCAGGGATATTAGCGATTGCTTCATGTAATTCACTATCAAATACTTCTCCTTTGGAAATCATTGGTTTCAATCCTTTTGACTCTAATGTTCCTTTATATTTATTATAAATAAGCAAGAATCCCTCTTTTACACTTTCAATTTCCGCTGCTGTTTCATTGGACGTAATAGCCCTTTCAAAATCATCTAAAATCGGAATTAAATCTTTTAAAACTCCGGCACTAGCAGTAGCTACCAAATCAATTCGCTCTTTATTTGATCTTTTACGAAAATTGTCGAATTCTGCATGTAACCTGATATATTTATCATGCATTTCTTGATATTTATCTTCCCAAGATTCTTCAATCGGTTGATTTATTGATTCTTCAATGGATTCGGCTTCAATATCCTCCTGATTTCCATTTGATTCAAAATCTTGATTTTCTAATTGTGATTCATCATGCTTAGCTTGATCTTTAGCAGGCGTTTCTTGTTCCGAATTTTCAATAGGCTCTTTTTTCATAACGACAATTATTTTTAATCTGCTTTTGACAAAGATAAGACCATTCGATTAAATTGCGACATGCTGTCATATTTTTGCTAAAAAGCGTGAATTTTTGACAGAGCTAATACAGTTCGAAATATTTCTATGTACTTTTACAAAAAGA
>JBIIHD010000347.1:0-2708 GCA_044236095.1 Crocinitomicaceae bacterium
TTTTGAAAAACAACCCGATAAGAAGTTGCTATTTCCTGCTGAAAACGACTCAAACGATTGGTTTTCTCTCGTTGTTTTTTTAGGTATACAGTGGTGGAGTTGTTATTTATTTGATGGAGGAGGACCTGAAATGGCTCGATATACTGCTGTTAATGGTAAAAAGAATGCTGTTCTGACTGGACTTTTACCTATTGGAATTTCAGTGATTCTCAGTTTTTTTATTGTTGGTCATATTTTGTTTTTGTTGGGAATGGAATCTGTTCACGAGAATCATGAAATTAATTATGTAAAAAGTCTTTTTCTAGTTCTGCCTGAAGCGATAAAACCACTTGTTTTTATTGGCTTTTTTGGAATGTTTATCTCCACTGCGGAATCACTTTTGAATTGGGGCGCCTCGTTTTTAACCATTGATGCCTATACAGAACATCTAAATCCAAAGGCATCCAAGATTAACATTCGATTTATTTCGTTTGTAACGATGGTTGGATTAAGTGTATTAGCAATGGTTTTTGCCTTGCAAGTAGATAGTTTACAAAGTTTGATAAAAGTAACCTTTTCGATTGCAGCAGGAGTTGCACCTGTCTACATTCTACGTTGGGTTTGGTTCCGTATCAACGCATGGTCTCAATTAAGCGCCATGTTAAGTTCGGCTGTTTTTACGTTAGTCTATCCCAGAATACATGGTGTTTTACTGCTGAAACATTTTTCAATGGAAGAATCTCGCGTGTTGGCAGTTACTGTCTTAACCTCACTGGTATGGCTTCTCGTTACATTTTTCACCCCGAATCACAGTGAAGGTGTTAGGCTAAAAATGCTACCAATAATAGAAAGTCGAAAAGGGTTTTTTAAACGCTTATTTTTGGCGTTGATTTTAGGATTTCTTCTAATATTGGTTGTAAGTGGAAGCTGGTGGATTATTATCAACCAATAAATTAAATTCAGGAAGTTGAATAACCCAAAAAAGTATGTGGATAAACTATAAGAATTAGTACAATTCTTCTTTCAATGAAGTTCTGTAATCTTTGATTTCCTCACGATTTACTTTATGATCGGAGTTTTTCAACAAATTAAGCAAATACATTAAATTTTCTTTGTCTTCAATTTCAAGAGGATACTCATTTCCTTCTTCATCTTCTTCAAATTGTGCTTGCACATCAAACGCTTCATTTTCTTGAAGGTATTCATACGTTAAACGCAGTACTTTTGTCACTAGCGGATCTTGTTCTTTTTGAGCAATTTCGCGCAAAGACTTCAACTCATCGATAAGATTTTTGGCTGAAATCCCCTTTTTGTCAACAAGCTCAATAATGGCTTGTAATTTTTCGTTGGCAGCGTGCGTTTTCATAATGAAAGTGTTTCTGGGTACAAAAGTAATACATTCTTTGTAATTTCAATAATATTCTCCGTATAGAGCCAGTTTTCATGTTTTAAACGCGCCAATGTTGATTGAATTTCTTTAGAAGTAAGTAATAAAAAACTAACTTTGTGAAAAGGTGTTATGACATATATTGACCTTACTCTTAAGGGTGTCGTTACGGGATTCATTCTAAGTATAATGATAGGCCCCGTTTTTTTTGTTTTACTTGAAACAAGTATAACAAAAGGCGTAAAGGCCGCATTGGCACTTGACTTTGGGGTTCTTTTAAGCGACTTGCTTTACATTTTAATTGCTTATGTCTTTTATTCGGAAGTCTCTAATTTAGGAAGTAAAGATAATCGGCAGGTGTTAAATCTTGTTGGCGGAGCCTTGTTTTTGGGCTATGGAATATTGAATTTTTTAAAAAAAACACAATACGACGAGTCTGCAGAAACATCATTATCAATTCCAAATTCCAAAGGAATGTTTGTTTTAATGATAAAGGGTTTTTTATTGAATTTAGCAAACCCCATGGTTATTTTTTATTGGTTTAGTATAATGACTTTAGGCGCCTCTTACGTTAAAGAATCATCAACGGAATTTCCCATTGTATATTTTCTTTCTATAATCTTGCTCACCTTTTTTTCGGTTGATATCTTAAAAATTATCGGAGCAAAATACTTAAGACCACTTGTAACCACAAAGTTATTAAATGGTTTAAATAAGTTGATTGGTATTGTTTTTAGTCTTTTTGGACTCTTTTTAATCTTACGATCGTATTTTGAACAAGCATAATGAAAGGTAATTTATTCATTCTAGGTGGACTTTTGTTTTTGACATTAAAATGCTTTGGTCAAATTAAAGTTGACAAGAAAAATTTAACACGCGCTTACACCGAATTCTGGGATAAAAAACAAACGCTTATTAAGTCCAATGGATCATTTTACAAGGACAAAATTAATCGTACAACCAAAAAGCACGGGTGTTGGAGATTTTATTCGAAGAGCGGAATGCTTCAAGAGGAAATTAATTATTTTACAGACTCGCTGCACGGCAGATATTTATCATTTTGGGATAATAAAACCATCAAACAAGAATCGTATTACTACATGGGCGTTCCTGATAGCAGTATAAAAATTTGGAATGAAAAAGGGATTCTAATTTTAGATGGTTATTTTGATTACGGATCCAAAGTGGATATTTGGTATTCATACTATGACAATGGAAAGCCGAAAGCTGAAGAAGAATACATTGCTGGAGTTCCTTTGATTCAAAACTTTTGGTTGAACGACAGTTCTAATACCCAAACAATTAAAAACGGGTTTGGCAGCACTAAAAACTATTTTAATAG
>JBIIHD010000027.1:0-8832 GCA_044236095.1 Crocinitomicaceae bacterium
AGAAGATTTTTCCATTCTCTTGAATTAAGGAGAACAAAGATACTAAGATTGGGTGGTAGTTAAAGAATCAATAAACCATTTCAATGGAAATTTCCATATTCTTATCCACTTTGAACGAACAGTCAGTGAAATCGGGGGCAGAAAGAAAAGGTCTAAAATCGTTTGAAAAAGCAAAAGCTTCTGTTGGAACTCCAATCAAGTTTGTATTACATTCTTTGTCGTTATTTTCATCATGAAAAGTAGCTATGGCATATTCACCAGCAGGCAGATTCGTGAATTCGTATAAAACTTCGGTTCCTTTAGGATCAATACGAACCATTTTGTATGTCTTTCCAACTTCAGGGAAAACTTTTGAATCGTTGTAAATGGATAATTCAATTTGACCATTCGTATTTTGAATCCCATGAATTTTAACTTTCAATGTATATTGTGAAAATGAATTTAATCCTAAAAGGATGAAAGAAATTGCAAAAAATAGTTGAGTTATTTTCATTTGTCTTGAGTTTTAAATGTAGTTCCTAAAATTTTATCCCAAATTAGAAAAGTTGATGCATAATTACCATTCAATTTTGCGTGATGCAGGTCATGATGTTCAGTTTTACTTAAAAATGGAAACTTGCTGATTAATGGAAGCTTAAGATCTGAATGAATTTGAATTTCGTGCAAATTTCTCAATAATCCAAAAATCCAAAATGCGTAAAGATTGATTTTCATGAATATTAAAATTGTAGCAAAACCAAATACCACGCCAAGAGTTCCCGTCATCCATTCCAACGGATGCGCATACAAATATTCTAACGGAAATGGTTTTGTAGCTCGATGATGAATAGAATGAATATGTTTGAGAAGGAACTTGTTTTCATGCAGGTAACGATGGTAGAAATAAAAGAATAAATCATCGATCAAAAAGGCAAATAAAACTTGACCAGCAATAACATACCAAGGAGCAACGGTTGTATCCAGAAAATCGAAAATGAAATATGCACCAACTCCAGAAAAAACAAGTAAAGTAATAAAGTTAAAAATGAATAAGGGCATTCTATTTTTGAAAACTCCAACTTTATAATCTTGATTTTGAATTCTATATTTCTTAAAAAGTGAGGTGTTTAGAACGGCATAACTGTAAAGAAATCCAATTGCATTTGAAACTAATAACAATATGACTGTTCCCCAGGCTACGATTTCAGCTGTCATGATCGAAGAGCAAATAAATTATACATAGCTGTAGTTTCTAGTCCCGCTTCTCTTTCTGAATGAAGCTTCTCAAAACCATTTTGCGCCAACAATTCTTTGATTTTATTCAATCGATTATCAACATCATGAACTTCAATTACAAGGGATTTTATTTTTGACCAATCCTCTTTGGCAATTCCTTGAAGTACATCCCATTCAGCACCCTCGCAATCAATTTTCAATAAATCAATTCGATCAATATTATTTTCTCGAATGAAATTGGAAAGTGTTCTCAAATGACATTTTACTTGTTTTCGACCACTAACTAAATAAGATGCAATTAATCCAGAGAATGCCGTTGGAATTAATTTCATCCACCTCATATTTTCAGGAGGATTTTTCATAGTTCCTTTCACAGCATTTTTAAAAGCTTTTGGATCTTTATCCCATTGATCAGGATGCAAAGTTGATAGAGCAGGAGTATTGGGAAAATAGGTGAATTCAGCCTCTGTATTTGTATTCGACACACCATATTTACAAACTTCAATTTGATTTCCGCCAACTAATTCAGCGTTTTTTTTCAAAGTTTCAGCAATTTCTGGTATTGGTTCGAAGCAATAAACTTTTACATTTTTCCCTTTTTGAGCAGCTCTAACACCAAAGACACCGATGTTCGCCCCAACGTCTAAAACAACATCACCATCATTTATATGTATCCCATTTGTTAGGTACCCTTCTACATGATGATCAAGCATTTTTGCCTCGGATGATCTCAAGGCATATACTTGAGTTCCGTCAACTAGTCTTATTTTTTTCATAATCCGTCTAAAGATAATGAAATCAGACTACAAATTCATTTTTTGAAGGGAAATTATTAGATATTTAAGAATGTAAATACTATTTCTTTTTCTTCTTCTTTTTCTTCGTGTCAGTCGATTTGGTTATCATACTGTACTTTAAATACAATTCGATAGCTCCAATACTGTTCGTAGCATTATTCAAATTAGAAACATTGGCATCGAATGATAAACCGGCTTGAAATCCTTCAATGTTGATTCCGAATGTTGCAATTATCGCATCATTCCATCGGTAATAGAATCCATATTGAAGCGATTTGGTTTTAACCAAGGTTGTGACTCTAGCACCTTCATATAATAAAGTTTCTGCAGAAGTTCCAAATACCAACGAACTGTTAGGTCCATTAGAATGATAAATTACTTGAGGACGAAGTTTGAAATAATTCTTTTTTGATATGAATTCTGCTCCACCATGTAAAGTGAAAAGCGGATACAATTTATCACCGCCAAAAGAAAAATCAATTTTAGGTCTTGTCAAATGTTTTGCGGAGAAACCGGCATAAAATTTAGAACGATCATCTCGCTCAATCTGATAAAACAAACCAGTTCCAATATCCAACGCAGCATATGACCTATTTAAACTTTCTCCGGTAGGTGCGTCTGGGTTAAAAACGGAACCATTCCATTGAGACTCCCATGTCTGAGCCGAAGGATTAAATCCTTGCGTGTAAAATCCAGGTGATAAACCAACAGATAATTTATTCTGGTAGTCCAACTGAATAGTATAACTGACAGGAATTGCAAAAGAGGTTGTCATAAATCTTGCATCTCCAGTTTGATGATTGTAAAAATTCAATCCCAAACCAAAATTATTCTCACTCCCTGATTGATCTGGTATTTTCATTTCTGCGCACAAAGAATTGGTTCGCATCGGAGCACCCCCAACCGTAAAATATTGCATTCTAAAATTTGTAAATGCAGAATAGTTCGCACCATCAGTTGAAACCGCCGCAGGATTTACTAATGAATTTGAAAAGTACCAATTACTTGAATGAATATCTTGTTGCCCATTAACGGCTGCAATAGACAAGAAAAGACTAGAAAAGAATATTATTTTTTTCATCTAATTATCTAAATAATGTAACATTTCCTTTAATCGAACTGGATCTACCATTGATTAAACGATAATCTAAAGTGTAAACAAAAGTAGCAGGATTCTCGGGTTTGCCTTTGAAAGTTCCATCCCATCCCTCGTGAGGATCTGTTGTTCTAAAAATCAATTGACCATAGGAGTTGTATATTTTGAAATCTATTTCTGAGATAGCGCCTCCTTCTTTAAATCCATTGGAATAATTATTATCTGCATCCACGTTGGTAAGAACTTTTAATAAGTCATTGGAACCATCTCCGTTTGGAGAGAAAGAATTAGGCACTTCAACTACTTCATTATAATTTACCTGAACAAATACAGTATCATTCGCAGTACATCCGCCTACATTTGTATAACTCACAACATAATAAGTATCATAAAAAGGTGTAACTGTTAAAGAATCACCATTATTAACTGCTATTGCGTCGTCTTCAACTCCGCTAGGATACCAAACCATTGTTCCACCAGGAGGGGTTGCCTCAGCCCAGAGGTATGCTTCTTGAAACATGTTTATTGTAGTATCAATGATCTCAACAAAAGCCCCGTTAGTTGTATCAGAAAGTGTAGCATTAATAACTGGGAGGTCAGCCACAGTGACTGTTTGAGTAGTAGAATTAGAACCGAAGGTATTTGACACTGTAAGTGTAATCGTGTAACTTCCTGCGGTATTAAAACAAACAGGTCCTGGATTTGGACCTGAATAATTACTTGGAGTACCGCCAGCAAATGTCCACACCCAACTTTGTGAATTAGATGAAGACGTATTCGTAATCGTAATACACTCACCGATACAAAAAGAATTATCCGAAACTAAAAAATTTGCCGTGGGAGTTTGAGCTTGAGAATGGAAGGACACAAAAAATGCAACTAACCAAATTAAATGCTTCATTTTAAGAATTTTTCAAAATTAATTTACGAAAGTAATGAAAAAAGTTTCATTTCCATAAAAAATATTAATTGGATGCTAGTAACATTTTCACTTCAGTCATTTCCTCAACATCATGAACTCGGATAATTTTCGCCCCTTTCAAATAAAGTAATGTATTTAATACTGTGGTTCCATTAAGCACAGTTTCGGGAGATTTATTTAGTGTTTTATAGATCATAGATTTTCTCGAAATACCTACTAAAATGGGAGAATCAAAAATTTTAAGCATTTCAAATTTTCTAACAATTTCGAAATTTTGCTCAAGTGACTTTGCAAACCCAAATCCAGGATCAATAATTAAATCTACAATACCTTTTTCCTTACAAACGTTTATTTTTTGAGATAAATAACTTATTAAATCCAGCATGAAACTCTCGGACTCGAATGGAAGCACGGAACGAATAAAACCCGGAGAATGCGTTAAAACGTAAGAAACTTTATTTTTTGCGGCGACATCCAAGATTGTAGAATCTAATTCAGCGCCACTAACATCATTAATTATATCTGCACCAACATCCACGGCCTCCTGAGCCACTTCACTGTACATCGTATCAATTGAAAAAAGAACGGTAGGAAATTCTTTTTTTAAAAACTTCAAAATATCAATTACACGTGTTTTTTCTTCTTTTATTGTCGGAAAAATAGCTCCCGGCCTTGTTGATGCACCTCCAATATCAATAATTTCAGCACCATGGCTAACCATTGATTGCACCTTACTCATTAATTCATCTTTCTGCGAAAATCTACTATTTTCATAAAATGAATCTGGCGTACAATTAATAATTCCCATTATCTTTGGAGTTGATAAATCATAAAGTTTTCCTTTACAGTTAATCAAATAAGAATTGTTGGGATTTTCTGAATACATTATTTTAAAATGAATAGTACTTCAACTGAATATACAAATGTAATGAATGTTTGTAGAGATATTTTCATAAATAAGACAAAAGATTATGGTACATCTTGGCGGATTCTTCGCCCAAGTTCATTAACAGACCAGATCTTTATTAAAGCCCAGCGAATAAGAACTATTCAAGAATCAGGCGAAAATAAGGTTGGGGAAAGCTTTGAAGATGCTTTTTCGGCAATAATAAATTATTGTATCATGGGAGTGATTCAAGTTCGTAAAGGAGCAGAATTGAAAGATAATTTAGAATCAACAGATGCAACAAAATTATACGACTCAATTGCAAAGGAGGCTTTTGAGTTAATGCTTATGAAAAATCATGATTATGGTGAAGCATGGAGAGACATGAGGGTAAGTTCATTGACGGATTTAATTTTGACGAAAGTTCTGAGAATAAAGCAAATTGAAGATAATAAAGGCCAAACATTGGTCAGTGAAGGCATTGAAGGAAATTATTTTGATATGCTCAATTATTCTGTTTTTGCATTAATACACTTAAACAATGGTGTTAACTAAGTGTTAAATTAGTTCTGGATAATATTGATTAAATTACATTTGATAAAATTTATGTCATGAAAAAAGTAAAATCATTGTTACCTTGGACTTTCAGAATTGTCTTATCTTTTTTATTTTTATTATCAGCTGCGGCCAAATTATATCCAAATCCTAACTTGGGCATATTCCTTTTTGAAAAAGATCAATTGCTACCATTGGGTTTCGATTCCTGTTTTGCTCCTTATTTCTCTAGATTTATAATTGGTGCTGAAATTTCTTTGGGAATCGCTTTGTTAATTCCGCACTTTCTTAAATCCATTGTAATACCAATCAGCACTCTTCTTTTGGCGATTTTCGTAGGGCATTTAACCTATGAAATACTGCAAACTGGAAATGAAGGAAACTGTGGTTGTTTTGGATCATTATTACCCATGACGCCACTTCAAGCTATTCTTAAAAATGTAGGTGCTATCGCGATGCTGGTGTATCTTTATTTCAACGTTCAAGATCTTGAAAAGGGGAAAAATAACTTTTATATTCTAACAACCTTATTTTTAGGCTCCACACTGTTTATGTTTGGTTTGACACCTATGCCAAAATGCGAAACAGAAAAAACTGTTTCATCTCAACCAGTCGTAATTGTTGAAGAGGAAGAAGAAACACCTATTCAGACTTCAACAGACAATGTATCTTCAGTTCAAAATGGCACTCTTAATTCATCAGATTCAACTAAAAAAATTACTATCAATCCCGGACCTAAAAAAGTAACTTCATCGTTTAGCAAAGTCGTTCCTGGTATTGATGAAGGAAAAAAACTACTATGTTTTTTTGCACCCGGATGCGATCATTGTCAGGCTGCTGCTAAATCCATTGCTCAGTTAAGTAAAACTATTCCTGATTTCCCCAAAGTACATATTGTATTCATGGATGAGGAAACGGATAAAATCCCTGGATTTTTCGAAATAGCTGGAAAAAAATTCAACCATCAAATTTTAGATATTCCAAAATTCTACAATACACTGGGGACTTCTAAAGACACTCCTGGAGTTGTTTTGATGTGGAATGGAAATATTTTGAAATTCTTCGACGGTATTAATTCTAATCAATACGATGCTGAAAAACTAAAAGCAGAGATTGCAAAAATGAAGTGAAAGACTTCTTCAAGTTTTTCAATTAAGAATTCTAAATTAGAGCATAGAAAATAGTATTTTTGAAGAAAATTTTCTTCATGCTGAAATTCTATATTGTTTTATTCAGTTCAATAATAGCATCAAAAACTATGGCTCAAAATTCTCAACCGGTTGCTCCCAAAAAAAACAAGCAACTTACGATTCATAATCATACTCGCTTTGATGACTATTACTGGATGAACGAGCGGGATTCAAAACCCGTTTTAGATCATCTAAAATTGGAAAATGAATATTCTGAAAATTATTTAAAGCCGCTTCAAAATATGGTAACCGGCCTAATGAAAGAATTTGATGAAAGAATAAATCCTAATGAAGTTAGTGCACCATTCAAACTTAATGGAAAAATATACCAAGTAAAAAACATTGAAGGAAAAGATTATCAACAAATTGTTTTGCTAGATGGAAAAAAGGAAATCTTGTTTTTGGATGAAAACGAACGTGCCAAAGGGAAGTCTTTTTATGAATTAGCTGATTGGAATACTTCCCCAAATAATGAATTATTAGCATTAAGTGAAGATTTTGTAGGTAGAAGAAACTATAATATTACGTTTAGACAAAATAAAAATGGGAAGTTTCTAAAAGATAAAATTTCGGATGTCAGTGGAGGTTTGGTTTGGGCAAATGATAATAAAACCCTGTTTTACGTTAAGAAAGATCCTCAAACACTTCGGGAATTTCAAATTTTCCGGCATGAATTGGGAACAGATCCCAAAAATGATGCTTTAGTTTACCAAGAAAATGATGAGTTATTTAGTGTAGGCATTGGGAAAACAATTACAGATAAGTATTTGGTGATTTATTCTTACAGTTCTACCACATCCGAAATCCAGCTCATTAGCGCGGATAAACCAACTGAAAAACCAACCGTTTTTCTAAAAAGAGAAAAAGGTCATTTGTATGAAATTGCTCACCATGAAAATGGATTTTACATCTTGAGTAATAAAAATGCAACGAACAAAAAACTGCTGTTTTCGTCAAATATTCCAGCGAACATTGAAAGTTGCAAAGAGATTAAAGCACACGATCCTCAAACTCTTTTGGAGGGAATTGCTGTTTTCAGAAACTATTTACTCATTGAAGAAAGAAACAATGGCTTATTAAAATTGAAGTTGAAAAATATTTCAACTAATGAGGAAAAATACATAGCCATCAACGAGGAAACCTACTTTTTGGGACTTGGATTAAATGATGAATACGAATCAGACGAAATTCTCTATAGTTATAACTCAATGACCACACCGTCAACTGTTTATAAATACAATATGAATTCAGGTGAAAAGGTTATTTGGCATCAAAAAGAACTGTTGGATAAAAGTTTCAAAACAGAGAACTATGAATCCAAACGTATTTGGGCAGTGGCCAATGATGGAACCAAAATACCGGTTTGTATAGTTTATAAGAAGGGCATTGATTTATCAAAAGCTCCCTGCTTATTGTATGGTTACGGATCTTATGGTTACACTCTACCAGATGTATTCAGTGCTACAAGACTGAGTTTATTAAACCGAGGATTCGTATATGCAACAGCACACATTCGAGGTAGCAAATATATGGGAGAACAATGGTATGAGAATGGTAAATTTCAGAAGAAAATCAATACGTTTACAGATTTTATTAATGCCGCAGAATTTCTAGGTAATATGGGATATTGCGACAAAACTAAGATTTATGCTCAAGGTGGAAGCGCAGGAGGTTTGTTAATGGGGGCTGTTACAAATATGTCGCCTTATTTATGGAAAGGAATCATTTCTCAAGTACCATTTGTAGATGTGGTAACAACTATGTTGGATGAATCAATTCCTCTTACAACAGGAGAATATGAAGAATGGGGAAATCCAAACGATCCAGAGTATTACAATTATATGTTAAAATATTCGCCCTATGACAATATACACAAAATGAATTATCCGGCAATTTATGTTACAACGGGCTACCACGACTCACAAGTACAATATTGGGAACCCATGAAATATGTCGCCAAATTAAGAGAGTATCGAACCAATGAAAACCCACTGATTTTCGAATGTAATATGGATGCAGGTCATGGAGGAGGATCAGGGAGAACTAATGAACGATTAGAAGTTGCGAAAATATATGCGTTTATCCTCAATTTGGAAGGTATTAATAAGTAGTCTTTTTCTATTCGAATTTTCATTAGGATTAAGTCAAGTAGATAGCTCTTCTAAAATCTC
>JBIIHD010000028.1:0-8828 GCA_044236095.1 Crocinitomicaceae bacterium
TAAAGTTTTTTATCGGAATCTTGATCAAACATTTTTTCTAAATCAGACTTAATTCTAGAATTAAAATCGTCTTCATTATTAACACTGCCATCAGGATAGAGTTTTATGAACAATTCTTGATTCAAATCTGCCAATTCCATACACTTGATTTCGTTAATCGAATATGAAAATAAATCTCCCACTGTTTCCAATTCATCCTCTTTCACCCCTAACATGGCTGCTTTATCTTTTGGTCCTTTTGAGACAAGGTCTGGATTTAATTCAATAGAATCCCCAGCTTTTTTACCAACAAACAATTTTCGTGCTGCATCAGAATCAAGAAATTCAAGAGAAATTGACGATGTATGATCAATCCCTCCTTCTTTTATTGATTTATCATCATTTAATTCAACAAATCTTCCTAAAATGAGGTCTTTTTCCCTGACAGTTTCCGCGCTTATCAATTTGCCATATCTTCTTCGAATATCTTCTGCTTGTTTAGAAATCAAAGAATCATCAACAGAAACTTTTTGAAATTCAAACGTATCTTTTTTAGATAATTCAATATCTATTGAGGGAGGAAATCCTATTTCATAGGTAAATTCAAACTCAGTTGGGTTATTGAAATCACCTGAAAAACCATTTTCATCTAGTGGAATTGGATTTCCAAGTAAATTAAGCTTTTCTTCAGAAATGTAGTTGTTAACGGCATCCGTAACCATTTTTGAAACTTCATCAAAAAGAATCGATTTACCGTATTGTTTTTGAATTAATGAGATAGGTGCATGACCTGGTCTAAACCCTGGAATCCGCGCGGTTTTCCTATGTTTATTTAAAGTTTCTGTAACTTTGGGCTGATAATCTTGAGGCGAAACTTTTACTTTTAACAAAGCATTTAATGCATTAACATCTTCACGAATTACGTTCATTTTATTCCATTAAGTTAGAAAACAAAAAATGGCCTCGTTTGAGACCATTTAGTGCGGATGGAGGGACTCGAACCCGCACACCTCTCGGCACTAGATCCTAAGTCTAGCGTGTCTACCAATTTCACCACATCCGCAATTATTTCAAATCCCCAAGTTTCGGTTAACTTTATTTGTCACTACGTTACGTGATTCAAAAAGGGACGCAAAGATAAAGATATTTTATATACATACAAAAAATTAAAGTATTATTTTTATCGTTAAAGGTATCATGTTTATAAAAGACTTTCAATTGATAATAATCAATGAAGATTTTTCAGAACTTTACCATCGATTTAATGTTCTTAAAATATGATGATTCAAGATTTAATTGATCGGAAGCTTTCTGGTGAACCTAGCTTTACTTACATGTATATTCAACTGGCAGCACAAGCAACCGGAATTTTGATTGCCGGATTTATTTTATGGAGGGTTAATTCAATGTTGAATAATAAACGAATTAAAAATAGATCAAGAAACTCTTATTTTGAAACGAGTTACACGAAAAATTGGAAAAGGTAAATTACATGGAAGATAAGAAAGTTATTATTGTTGGGGCTGGACTGGTAGGTTCTTTATGGGCTGTTTACATGGCTAGAGAAGGATACAAGGTCACAATTTATGAAAGAAGAACGGATATCCGAAAAAGCAAAATATCTGCCGGGAAATCTATAAATCTCGCATTGTCAAACCGCGGCTGGAAAGCTCTAGATGCAGTTGGTGTTGGCGATGAGGTACGGAAGTTTGCAATACCAATGTTCGGTAGAATAATGCATGACTTAGAAGGTAACTTATCTTATCAACAGTATGGTAAAGATGATCAAGCTATTTACTCTGTATCAAGAGGACTGGTTAACGCAAGAATGATGGATATGGCTGAACAAAAGGGAAATGCCACCATTTTTTTTGAGCATGAATGTAGAAATGTGGATTTGGAAAAAGGAATAGTCTATTTGACAAATAAACAAACTGGAGAACATTTTGAAGATAAAGCTGAATTGGTTTTTGCTGTTGATGGAGCTTTTTCGGCAGTTCGTTATAATGCGATGCAAAAATTGGATAGATTTAATTACAGTCAGAATTTTATTGCCGACGGATACCGAGAGATTTTACTTCCTGCCAATGAAGACGGCTCATATAAAATGGAAAAAAACGCATTGCACATTTGGCCTCGTGGAAGATTTATGTTAATCGCTTTGGCAAATAATGATGGATCTTTCACTTGTACTTTATTTATGCCGCATGAAAATCACAAATATTCTTTTGATAAACTTACTACAAGAGAAAAGGTGAATGACTTCTTTAAGGAAGTTTTTCCTGATTTTTATGAAATGTTGCCCGATGTTGCTGAAGAATGGGAAAAACACCCTCTATCATCTCTTGCCATTGTACGTTGTCACCCATGGGTGGCTGGTAAAGTAGCATTAATGGGAGATTCTGCTCACGCAACAGTACCGTTTTATGGACAAGGAATGAATGCTGGATTTGAAGATTGTACTGTAATGTCTGAATTAATTCAAAAGCACGGATCCAATTGGAAAGCTATTTTTGAAGAATATAATCGTGAACGAAAGCCGGACGGGGATGCGCTACAAGATTTATCTTTAGGTAATTACATCGAAATGAGGGATTTGGTGGCTGACCCGATGTTTTTATTGCGAAAAAAAATTGAAGGAAAATTTAGTGCTTTGTACCCAGACAAGTGGATGCCGTTATATTCTCAAGTTACCTTTAGTTCTATTCGTTACAGCGTTGCTTTAAAACAAGGTGAAATTCAGCGTGGAATTATGGATCAAATAATGACTAAAGAGGATATTACTGAAACATGGGATAACTCAGAAATTATGGATGAAATCTTAAGTTTATGCAATTAAAATTTTTCTTATTAGTTCTTTTATTTTCTTTTCCAATTTTCAGCCAACGCGTTTTTAAAAAAGGTGAGGTAAAGGAAAGAAATCTGAGAAAAGAAGCGAAGTTGGATAAAATGGTAATGAATTATGGAATTCAGTTCAATTTTGGTCCAACTTATATGATGACGGGAAAAACAAAATCATATAATATTACTGATAATAGCGGTGCGCGTGGGGTATATTCCCTAGATCCTGCCGGAAGATTGGGGTTTAATGCCGAATTTGGCTTTACGTATTTTCCTCTATGGAAAGGCATTCCAATACCCGCACTCAAAAAATCACGTATTCTAGATTACATCGAGGGCGGTGTGGGCTTCAAGCAATTAGCGGGTAAAGAATCTACACATATTGATTTTAAAAATGCCTTAGGCCAAATTACCTATTCTGAGGATGGCGTAGGGAAATTTAGAAATAACTTTGCCTATTTGCGCACCTCTTTTCATTCAATTGTATTTGTAGGCAAGGCAAAAATCGATAAGTCTAGAAAATACTACATAGATAATGCACTTGGATTTAATTTAGATTACAATGTTGTTCAAGGAAATAAGGTTTATGAAGATCCCGGAATGTCTTATATTCCACCGACAAAATTTCACAACCCTTTTGTGGTGCAATTGAATTATTCGTTAGGATTTGGAATTCGTTTGGATCGGGCTTGGATGTTTATACCTACAGTTAACTTGCCTGTTTTAGGTTTCTATCAATGGAATGGGGTTAATGCTAAAATGAACTGGTTTTCAAGTCAGTATTGGCCTATTCAACTTAGCTTTAAATTCATGAAACTTCGTGAAAAAAATCGTAGTGAATGCAAAGGAGCTCGATTGAATGATATCGACAAACAAATGTTGCGAGAACTTCAAAAAAATTACTAGAAAAAATTAATTTGAAATTAACTCGTAATTTAGCATTGTTACTTGTGAAAGTTTAACTAACTTTGCAAAAATTTTTGAAAAACGTTAGTTGAAAACAACCAGCATGAGCATATTCAAGTATTTAGCACTCACCTTCTTTATTTTCTGTTTAACCCCTGTTTCTTTAGCTTCTAGTGATAAAAGTTCTGAGAAAGAATTTAATGTAGGTGAAATGATAATGCATCACATTAAGGATGCTCATGAATGGCACCTTTGGGGATCTGAACACGGCGGAAAATCTATTTATTTACCCGTAATTTTAATCGACGGAGAGCTCAAGGTATTTTCCTCTGAAAATTTTTATCATGGAGAACCTGCAATGGCTATTGATCATAAAACTCATCAAACTGTTAGCTACATAAAAGGTAAAGATAAGGCAGAGGGATATGCTATGTTTCATGAGAAAATCTATAAATTAAACAATGGAGAGTTGTCTTTTGAAGACGGGCATGTGCACGGAAACAGCAAACCATTAGATTTTTCAATTACAAAAAATGTGCTTTCTCTTTTCTTTGGTGCAGCCATTATATTAATAATTATGCTCTCAGTTGCTCGCTATTATAAAAGGAATGGTGCAGTAGCGCCCAAAGGAATTGCCAAGTTTATCGAGCCAATAATTGTTATGGTCAGGGATGATATTGCTAAAGCAAATATTGATAAGCACAAATACCATAAATATGTTCCATATTTAACGACAATATTCTTTTTTATTTGGATAAATAATATGCTTGGTTTGGTGCCTATTATACCAGGTGGAGCTAACTTGACCGGTAATATTACAGTTACTCTATTTTTAGCTATATGTACTTTGTTAGTTACGGTATTTTCGGCAAACAAAAATTATTGGTCGCATATATTTGCAACTCCAGGAGTGCCTAAATTGTTGTTGCCGATAATGATTCCGATTGAAATTGTTGGGATTTTCACCAAGCCATTTGCTTTGATGATTCGTTTATTTGCAAATATTACAGCGGGACATATTATTGTACTTGCTTTGATATCAATTATTTTTATTAATAAAAATGTTGCCTGGGGAGCTCTTTCGGTTCCAATGGCATTATTTATTTCGATTTTAGAGTTGTTGGTAGCTTTTCTTCAAGCGTATTTATTTGCCATGCTTTCTTCGTTGTTTATCGGGGCGGCAGTTGAAGAAGCACACCATTAATTAGTAATTTTTTAATTTATATATATGTACGGAAGTATAGCAGCAATTGGAGCAGGACTTGCAGTTTTAGGAGCAGGAATGGGAATTGGCCGAATCGGTGGTTCAGCGGTAGAAGGGATTGCAAGAAATCCTGAAGCTTCAGGAAAAATTCAAACAGCTATGATTATCGCCGCAGCGTTAATCGAAGGTGTTGCGCTTTTCGGTGTGGTAGTTGGTCTACTAGGAGGAGCGAAGTAATTAATTTTCAATCCCTAACGGTTGGTTGGGGATTGATTTTTTAAAAAAGTTTAAAAAATTAAAAATGGATTTAATATTACCTGATTTTGGTTTGTTGTTTTGGACAGGATTGGTATTTTGCTGTCTATTGTTTATTTTAACAAAATTTGCCTGGAAGCCTATATTGGGAGCGGTAAATGCAAGAGAACAGAAAATTGCAGAAGCTTTGGAATTGGCTGAAAAAACAAAAGCAGAAATGCAGGCCTTACAATCTGAAAATGAGGCTCTTCTTAAAGAAGCAAGAGCACAGAGAGATTCTATGCTAAAAGACGCAAAAATCACTGCCGACAAAATGGTTGAAGAGGCAAAAGAAAAAGCTAAAACCGAAGCCGAAAAAATCGTTCAGTCAGCCAAAGAAAGTATAACCAATGAAAAGTTACAAGCAATGAATGAATTAAAAACTCATGTTGCTGGGTTGTCGTTGGAAATAGCTGAAAAAATTATCAGAACAGAATTATCAACTGATGAAAAGCAAAAAGCATTGGCTGAGAAAATGGCTGATGACATCAACATGAATTAAGTAAACATGAAGGGAACTAAATCAGCAATTCGTTATGCTAAAGCACTTTTAGAACTTGCTATCGAGCAAGGAAAGGTGGATTTGGTACTAAAAGATATGGAGTTCTTTGTTAATTCTGGAAGTGAAAATCACGACCTTCAGGTTTTTTTAAAATCTCCAATAATAAATGCCGATAAGAAATTGAATATATTGAATGAGTTATATAGTCATTTTGATGTTTTGTCAAAATCTTTCATTCAATTGATTACTAAAAACCGAAGAGAATCCTTGTTGATGATTATTGCTTCATCATTTATTAATTTGGTGAAGAGTCATAAAAACATTGTTCCAGTTACTCTTATTTCGGCGAGTGAATTAACGAAAGAGAGTAAAGACAAGATTCTTTCGAAGGTAAAGGTTTCTGGAACTATTGAGTTAATTGAAGAAATTGATCCAACATTAATAGGAGGTTTTATTGTTCGTATTGGCGATGTTCAGGTGGATGCATCTGTAAATAGTCAGTTGAAAAAGTTAAAAATAGATTTGATTACAAATAATTAATAGAAAATAATATATCATGGCAGATATTAAACCAGCAGAAGTTTCTGCAATCTTACGTGAGCAATTATCAGGATTTAGAAGTGAAGCTGAATTGCAAGAAATAGGTACTGTTCTTCAAATTGGAGATGGAATTGCACGAGTATATGGATTAACCGGAGTTCAATACGGTGAGTTAGTTGAATTGGAGGGGGGCATTCGTGGAATTGCCTTGAACTTAGAGGAAGACAATGTCGGAGTTGTGGTTTTAGGTCGTGCTTCTGAAGTAAAAGAAGGTGATACTGTAAAACGTCTTGGTAGAATTGCTTCAGTTAATGTAGGTGAAGGAATGGTTGGTCGCGTTGTTGATACCTTGGGTCAGCCAATTGATGGAAAAGGACCGATTTTGGGTGATTTATTTGAAATGCCAATCGAACGAAAAGCACCAGGTGTTATTTTCCGTCAACCGGTTAATGAGCCGCTTCAAACAGGAATTAAGGCGATTGATGCAATGATACCCATTGGAAGAGGGCAAAGAGAGTTGATTATCGGTGACCGTCAGACAGGTAAAACCACCGTTGCAATCGATACCATTATCAACCAAAGAGAGTTTTATGATAGAGGAGAACCAGTTTTCTGTATTTATGTAGCTATAGGTCAAAAAGGATCAACCGTTGCAGGAATAGTTAAGAAATTTGAAGATGCAGGTGCAATGGCTTATACAGTCGTTGTTGCTGCAAATGCGTCAGACCCTGCTCCAATGCAATTCTATGCACCAATGACAGGTGCGGCTATTGGTGAGTTCTTTAGAGACTCTGGAAAACCTGCGTTGATTGTTTATGATGATTTATCCAAGCAAGCTGCTGCATATCGTGAGGTTTCGTTATTGCTACGTCGTCCTCCGGGTCGTGAAGCTTATCCAGGTGATGTATTTTATCTTCACTCACGTCTTTTAGAAAGAGCAGCGAAAGTTATTGCAGACGATTCAATCGCAAGCCAGATGAATGATTTACCAGAATCCATGAAGACACGAGTGAAAGGAGGAGGTTCATTAACAGCCTTACCAATTATTGAAACCCAAGCTGGTGACGTATCTGCATATATTCCAACAAACGTGATTTCAATTACGGATGGACAGATTTTCTTGGAGTCTGATTTATTCAACTCCGGGATTCGTCCGGCGATCAATGTTGGTATTTCTGTATCGCGAGTGGGTGGATCTGCGCAAATTAAATCGATGAAAAAAGTTGCAGGAACCTTGAAGCTGGATCAAGCACAGTATAGAGAGTTAGAAGCGTTTTCTAAATTTGGATCTGATCTAGATGCTGCTACCAAATCGGTATTAGATAAAGGAGCTCGAAATGTTGAGATATTGAAGCAGAGAGAGGGAGATCCTTATCCAGTTGAAAAGCAAATTGCAATTATTTATGTTGGAACAAAAGGTTTAATGCAACGCGTTCCAATTAGTAAAGTAAAAGAATTTGAGAAAGAATATTTGACTGTTTTAGAAGCGCAACATGCGAGTGTACTTGCTGATCTTAAAGCAGGAAAATACACAGATGAAATTACAGATATATTGGGAAAAGTAGCAAGAGAAATTGCTGACAGATATTAAGAGTCTTTAAACGAAAGATATGCCTAACTTAAAGGAAATACGAAATCGGATAACATCAGTTGGTTCAACCATGCAGATTACCTCAGCCATGAAAATGGTGTCTGCAGCCAAGTTGAAACGAGCTCAAGATGCAATTACCCAAATGCGTCCGTATTCACTGAAGTTGCAAGAGATATTAGGAAACTTAAGCGCTACTTTGGATATGTCTGAAAATGCGTATTCTGAAGTTAGACCGGCGAATAAAACATTAATCATAGCAATTACTTCAAATAGAGGTCTTTGTGGTGGGTTCAACAATAATGTCATTAAACAAGTAAACACTCTTTTAGCCGACAATAAAAGTGCAAGAGTATTATGTTTAGGGAAAAAAGTCAAAGACATTATAAAGAAAACACCTCAATACTTTATTAATTCTGAAATTGAACCTGTAGAGGATATATTCTCTGATTTATCTTTTGATAATGTATCTATCATTGCAAGTAGCGTAATGGATAGCTTCACTAAAAAAGAGTTTGATAAGGTTGTTGTTGTTTATAACCGGTTTGTAAATGCAGCAACACAAGTAGTGGAAACGGAACAATTTATTCCAATAATCCCTAAGTCAAACGGAGAAAATACAGCTGGCGATTATATTTTTGAACCTTCAAAATCTGCTATTGTTGAGGATTTAATCCCAAAATCATTGAAGATTCAATTGTTTAAAGCAATTTTAGATTCTCATGCTGCTGAACATGGAGCAAGAATGACTGCAATGCACAAAGCTACAGACAATGCAAAAGAATTGCAGAGGGGGCTGAAACTAAGTTATAATAAAGCAAGACAAGCTGCAATTACAAATGAAATTTTAGAAATTGTTGGAGGAGCTGAGGCATTGAAAGCATAAATTGTTTAACTTGCATCAATTATGGAATCTACAATCAAAGTTTTAATCGTTGATGATCACAAGCTTATCAGTGAAGCTTGGACGTCCC
>JBIIHD010000348.1:0-2693 GCA_044236095.1 Crocinitomicaceae bacterium
CCAAATTTAGCCAAGGTTCTTATGACTGCTTCCTCCAAATATCTCATGTATTTGTGGATATCTGTAAAAAATTGTTCTAAATCAAAAATGGGATAAATAACCAATTGACCAGGTCCGTGATAGGTAATATCGCCACCACGATTGATGTGATAAAATTGAGCGTTTTTTTCTTCCAGTTCATCTTCATTTATCAAAAGATGATCTCTGTCCCCACTTTTACCTAGTGTGTATACATGCGGATGCTCGCAAAAGATGAGGTGATTTTCAGGTTTTTCTGAAATAGTTCCATTTCGAATAGCAATCTTTCTTTGAATACCTTCTTGAAAGAGCTTTTCTTGAAAGTCCCAAGCCTCTTTGTAATCAACAACACCAAGATAATGACAAGAGACTTCGGGTTTCATTATTAGTATTTTGCTAATTCTCCTTTCAGATAATCTATGATTTTAATATCAATTATGTCTTGATTATTTGCATCACAAAGGTAAAAGGAAGCCCAGTCAACAACATGGATCATATACAGCGATTGTTCAACTTTTGAACCACCTTTAGCTTGTAAGGTAAAGATACTCCCACATTTATCTTCAGTAGCTTTTTTAGAAATTTCAAAGCGTTTTTTATTCCTTGGATGAACATCCGAAGTTTCGAAAAAAACAGGTGCAAAACGCTGATCACCACCTCCCCAGCCGACAAGCTCGTTGTGGTTCATCTCGGGAATGGTATGATGCCAGCACAAATATTTTGAATTTTCATTGAATTGTTGTCTGGCTCTTACAATAACACCTTCATAAATGGTTTCTCCGTATAGAATTCCAACTTTTCCAAAAAGGTGATCGGAAAGTTTTTTCGCAATTTCCTGAATCGATTCCAAATTTTGACTCAACATAATTCTGGACAATTTTACCTGTTCGAGTGTTGAAGAACCGATTAATCCCAAACTATTTAGGATATGTAATAACTGAACTAGTGAGTAGGCTAAGGCGCTTCTCGGTGGATTTCCTCCCGGCACAAGAATGCAATCATAGTTGTTTTCTGAACAAAAATCTTTCATTTTTCCACCGCTACAAATACATATCACATGACAACCAAGTGCTTTCGCTGATTCTAATGCCATGACTGTTTCCTCGGTATTTCCTGAATAGGACGAGCCGATTACAAGTGTGTTTTCCGAAACAAATGAAGGAAGTGAATAATCAGTAACGAGAATTATAGGAAGTTTTATTTCATTTTGAACCCAATTGGACACAATCTTTGCTCCAATTCCAGATCCACCCATACCGCAGATTACGATATTTTGAAAGTTTTTAGAAGTTGTTTTAAGTTTTGCATTAGCAGCTATGGAAATTGCTTCCTCAATTTGTTTAGGGAAGTCATAAATAAGTTGTTTCATAGTAAAGAAATTAGGTTATTTTCTTTCAAAGAAAGAATGATGACAAAGTTAATGAATAGAAATTAAAAATAATTACAATAATGTAATCGAAATCGATTGAAAATTATCCCTTCTTCAAATTGTCTTTGATGAATATTTCAATAGCGCCTACCATAGAAGGTGCATTTGGCTGAGGAGCATGTAAATCTAATCGTAAATTATTATTGATGACTGCTTGAGCTGTGGTAGATCCGAAAGCGGCAATAAATGTTTTATCTTGCTTGAAATCAGGGAAATTCTTGAACAGAGACTCAATTCCACCGGGACTAAAAAAGACAAGCATATCGTATTTAACATCCTCCAAATCTGATAAATCAGCAGCAACGGTTTTATAAAGAATAACTTTTGAAAAATCAAAACTTTGTTCTTCCAAAGTTTGAGGGATATTATCTCTTAAGATATCTGTACAAGGAAGAAGGAATTTCTCGGACTTGTGTTTTTTCATTACCTCCGCCAATTGTTCTATAGTCTGTTTACCAAAGAAGATTTTTCGTTTTCGGTATGTCACATATTTTTGCAAATACAAAGCAATAGCCTCTGAAATACAGAAATACTTTAAGTCATCTGGCACTTCAAAACGAATTTCGTCCGCAATCCTAAAAAAATGATCAACTGCTACTTTGGATGTGAAGATAATGCTTGTAAAATCAGAAAAATTGATTCTTTGCGATCTAAATTCCTTAGCATCAACGCCTTCTACCTTAATGAAAGACCTGAAGTCAATTTTAATTTTGTACTTTTCGGCCAAGTCAAAGTAAGGAGACTTTTCTCCTTCTGGCTTCGGCTGAGATACCAAAATTGATTTAATAGCCAATTTTATAAGAGTTTAATGTTCTTAAATCTGAAAATATTTCCAAAATAAATTTACATATAAATATATTGGAAGAATTTCGAGGGTGCAAAGATATAAAATTAAATAATATATCGGTATTTTTTCTCTCAAAACCACGGATAATATTTTCAATAATCGAACTAAATAGGCAATTCCTAAACTAATTATTGAAATGTATAAAAAGATTGAACCGGATCCTGGGTTAAATATCCATAATATAGATAATATAAAGGATATAAAGCCAATGGTATGGATAAAATTCACATTCAAGAATTGTCCAAACCTCATTGAACTTGAGTCACCTGTGGCAAAAGCTATTAGAATTGAACTTGTTAAAAAAATGAGCGCAACAACGCATGTTAGTCCGGCAGCAAAAAAGATTTGATCTAGTTCTCTATTCAAATAAACTTTGGCTGAAAGTAAAAACAACAATGT
>JBIIHD010000029.1:0-8762 GCA_044236095.1 Crocinitomicaceae bacterium
AAAACGTTCATATGCTGTTTTTCCATTTCTAGTTAAAATAACTTGAAATCCTTTGTTTTGTAAATATGTAAATAATAATTGGCCTAAATTTTCATCGTCTTCAGCCAATAAAATTGAAATTTTTTTATTCATTTTATACCTCCTTTGTTTTTAAAAATAATTGTAAAAGTAGAACCTTGACCGAAGGCGCTTTTGACTTTTATTTCCCATTTATAGTAATCACAAATCGCTTTAACGTAACTTAATCCTAATCCAAACCCTTTGACATTGTGAATATTACCGGTTGGAACTCGATATAATTTATCAAACAACATTGGAAGATGTTCTTTTTGTATACCAATTCCTTTATCTGAAACGTTCAAATATACATGTTTATTGTCTGATTCTAACGTCACATCAATTTCCGGTGGTCCCCCACTGTATTTAATGGCGTTGTCTAGTAAATTTGAAATTATATTAGAAAGATGCATTTTATCTGCTTCAAACTTTATAAATTCTCCGGAATCAGAATAATTAATTTTGCCTCCGGATCCTTTAATTCGAAAACGGGCTTTTTCTATTTCGGTCTCTACTAATTGGGACAAATTGAAAACTTCGTTTTTATATTTTATATCCCCTTTTTCAATTACAGCACTTTGAAGTATGCTCTCAACCAAAATGCTTAATCTTTTGTTTTCTTGATTGATCATGTTAACATAGGGAGCAACAGCGGTATTTGTTTCCATGTCCAACATGTCTGAATCTCCCATCGCTTCACAAGCTAATGAAATGGTTGAGATGGGGGTTTTAAATTCGTGGGTCATGTTCGAAATAAAGTCACTTTTCATTTCAGAGAGTCGTTTTTGTTGTATAATAGTTCTATACATGAAAACTAAAGAAATAACAATAAAAATCGCGAGAACCAATGTTGCAATTAAAGAATTTTGCATTTCTTGAAATAAGAAACTTTTTTTGGAAGGAAAATACAGATACAAGAAAATATCTTCATCAATGATATTACTTGGAAACAAGGTGGTCTTACCGCAATCCTGAATGTATATAGTTGTATCGTAAGTGTCTGATTTATTGGGAAAAGAAAACACTTTTTTAGTCTGATCACCAACCGCAAATTTGTATTTCTGAGGAAGATCGTCTCCTGCTAATTCATTCCGAATAACAGAATCCAAGAACGCAATGTCAATTCTTTTGCTTTGATCCTTGTGAATATTATCCCGAAACGCTTGAATCATCATATCATTAACGAAACGAGCCTTTTTAAATACCTGTTGTAAAACTTGTTCGTCCAGTTGAATGGAGATTTTCATGGAATCATTTGCAGGAAGCGGATTACTACTTTTATCGAAAAGATCTTTTAACTCACGTACATCTCGAGCATAAACTTTTTGTTCTGTCGAAACTCCAGACAATGAGTCTACGGCCTTCCCTTTAATAATAAGATAACTTAACTTTTTACCTTTTTCATAAATTGTGGTATCAGCAATGGAGACAGATTCATTTTTGGGAATTAAATTTTGAAATTCTTGTTTTAAAATGTCTTTGTATTGAGCACTGAAGTCATTGTTCACAAGCTTCATATAACGACGAATGTCTTCTGCTTTTTCATGTCGTATGGCTATTCTCTCTAAGGAAGTTTTTAGGTTGTTGTTGAATTGGGTTAATTTCCTTTCATAAAGTTGTGAAACTTGAAACGCCTGAATAATGAGTAAAGACAAGACAGAAATAGCAAGCAAAAGAATGATAATATTAACCCGAATTCGTTTCATCTTGCGTAGTGATTTTAGAATCAGTTATTCTGACAAACAAAAATATAACATTTTTATATTATGCGCGCATAATAATTTATATATTTGTAAGGATGAAAGAGAAAAAAAGTGATTTGATTGATGTTCAAATTCGGCATGCTTGGCATCGAATATATCGAATGTATAATCAAAAAGCTGCGTCACATGGATTGACAATCTCAGCGGGGTTTATTCTAATGCAAATTGATAAGAAAGGAACGCCTAGTACCGCATTAGGGCCAAAGATGGGCATGGAGCCAACCTCTTTGTCTAGAACCTTGAAATCCATGGAAGAGCAAGGGTGGATAAAAAGGGATTTTACATCCATAGACAAGCGAAAGGTGTTGATCTTTTTGACCAACGAGGGGTTGCAAAAAAGAAATTTGGTTCGAGACTTTTTGCTCGAATTCAACAATAAATTAAGAAATAAAGTTTCCGATTTGGATCTAAATGGCTTTTTTAGAACAATGAACACACTTGATGAAATAATTGACGAAATCGTTTTTACAGATTAAAATATGAGCAGATTTATAAGAAAAGTAGCGGTTTTAGGCTCTGGAATTATGGGGTCTCGAATTGCCTGTCATTTTGCAAATATTGGCTGCGAAGTTCTCTTATTAGACATTTTGCCCAATCAATTAACTGATGAAGAGCTAGAAAAAGGTCTTACTCTTGACTCGCCAATAGTTCGAAATAGAATCGTTAAAACTTCTTTGGAAAACGCTTTAAAATCAAATCCTTCACCGATTTACAGAAAATCCTTTGCATCAAGAATTTCTGTTGGAAATTTTGAGGATGATTTAGAAAAAATTAAAAATTGTGATTGGATAATTGAAGTAGTTGTTGAGCGACTTGATATTAAAAAACAATTATTCGAACGCGTAGAGCTTTTTAGAAAACAGGGAACGATTATATCGTCCAACACTTCTGGAATTCCAATTCATTTGATTCTTGAAGGAAGATCTGAGGATTTTCAACAACATTTTTGCGGGACACATTTTTTTAATCCACCAAGGTATTTACAGTTGCTAGAAATTATACCAACCGCTCAAACAAAACTGGAGATTGTGGAATTTCTAATGCATTTTGGAATGATAAATCTGGGTAAAAAAACGGTTCTATGTAAAGATACACCTGCGTTTATTGCCAATAGAGTGGGGGTTTATTCTATCATGTCTCTTTTCCACGTTGTTCAAGAAATGAATCTAACAGTTGAAGAAGTTGATAAGCTATCAGGACCCGTTTTAGGAAGGCCAAAATCAGCAACATTCAGAACCTGCGATGTGGTGGGATTAGATACTCTGGTTCATGTGGCGAATGGATTATTTCAGAATTGTAAGGATGATGAAGAAAATCAATTGTTTAGTTTGCCAGATTACATTAAAAAGATGGTTCAAAACAATTGGTTGGGTTCTAAAACAGGACAAGGGTTTTACAAAAAAATAAAAACAGCTGACGGAAATTCAGAGATTCATGTTTTAGATCTAAATACACTAGAATATCGACCTATTCAAAAAGTGAAATTCCCAACTTTGGAAATGACACGCTCGATTGATGATTTAAAAACTAGGACAAAAGTTCTTTTTTACGGAAAAGACAAAGCAGGAGAATTTTACCGGAAGTTGTTTGCTGGTTTATTGGCATATGTTTCTAAAAGAATTCCTGAAATTTCTAATGATATTTACAGTATTGATGATGCTTTAAAAGCTGGTTTTGGTTGGGAGCTAGGGCCGTTTGAAACTTGGGACGTTTTAGGATTTGAGGAGGGATTAAAAATGATTCACTCTGAAGGTAAAGAAGTTGCTGAATGGATACATGATATGAAAAAAGAAGGCTTAACTTCTTTTTACCAAATGAACGAAGGAAAGAAACTTTATTATAACCAAACTCAAAAAGAGTATCAGCAAGTTCCGGGAACAGAAAATCAGCTTATTCTGGAAAGTTTACGCCATTCTAATAAAGTTTGGGGCAATTCAGATGCAACAATTGTTCATTTAGGAGATGGAATATTAAATCTAGAATTCCATACAAAAATGAATACAATAGGCGGAGGTGTTCTACAGGCAATGAATAAAGCCATCGATTTAGCAGAAAATGAATATAAAGGCCTTGTGATTTCAAATACTGGTCAGCATTTTTCTGCTGGGGCTAATGCGGGAATGATTTTCATGATGGCTGTTGAACAAGAGTTTGATGAGCTTAATTTTGCCGTTAAAGCATTTCAAGATACCATGATGCGCGTTCGTTATTCAAATATTCCTGTTGTAGTTGCGCCCCATAACATGGCGCTTGGCGGAGCATGTGAAATGTCTATGCATTCAGATAAAGTCATTGCGCACGCGGAATTGTATATGGGCTTGGTTGAATTTGGAATTGGGGTGATTCCGGGAGGAGGAGGAACAAAAGAATTTGCTAAGCGACTTTCAGATGAATTAAAAGAGGGTGATATAAAGCTTAACCGTTTAAGAGAAAGATTTCTAACGATTGGCCAGGCAAAAGTATCTACATCAGCTTATGAGGCATATGACCTGGGTTATTTGCGAGAAGGAATTGATGAGGTGGTAATGAGTCGAGATTTACAATTGAAAAGAGCAAAGGACGCTTGTTTGGAACTGGTAAACAATGGATATATTCCCCCGAAAAAAGAAAAGAATATTAATGTTGTTGGCCAAGAGGGTCTTGGGATTGTTTATGTTGGAGCAAATTCTATGTTGAGCGGTAATTACATTTCGGAACACGATGCTTTCATATCCGAAAAATTAGGATATGTTTTGTGTGGAGGAGATCTTTCAGAAAATACAGTGGTATCAGAACAATACTTACTAGATTTGGAACGAAAAGCTTTTATAGAATTGTGTATGCAGCGAAAAACATTGGAACGATTGGAAAGCTTGGTAAAAAACGGTAAAATTTTAAGAAATTAAACATGGTAGATTTATTTAAACACATCTTTGAATTAGATTTTGATTGGCTATTTACACATTATGGAAAGGCCATTTACGTTGTTTTATTTTTAATCATCTTTGTTGAAACAGGCGTGGTTGCAATGCCTTTTTTGCCCGGTGATTCTTTATTATTTACAGCAGGGTTGTTTTGTAAAACCGAACATTTAGACATTTTGATTTTAATTCCGCTGTTATATGCCGCCGCGATTTTAGGCGACAATTCAAATTATTGGATTGGCAGAAAACTAGGATTAAGCGTCTTTTCCTATAAATTAAGAGGTCGTCAATTGGTCAAAAAAGAATATTTAGATAAAACTGAGCAGTTTTTTAAAAAAAACGGAACGAAAGCTATTATTATGGCTCGTTTTGTTCCATTTGTAAGAACATTTGCACCTTTTGCTGCGGGTGTTGGAAGAATGAATTATCGCACCTTTTTTCTGTATGATTTAATAGGTGGCTTCTTGTGGGTTTTTGGACTTTGTGCCGCAGGTTATATTCTTGGGGAGATAGAGTGGATTAGAAAAAATATAGATTTGGTTTGCCTGGGTATTATTTTATTTTCGATTCTCCCTCTTCTATTTGAATTTGTAAAATCAAAAGTAAAAAAATAGTTATGTCAAACACTGCATATATTGTTGGTGGTTATCGATCTGCCGTTGCCAAAGCAGGCAAAGGGGGCTTTAGGTTTTACAGACCTGACGATTTAGCGTCCAAAGTAATTCAACACTTAGTTGCATCAATACCGAATTTAGATAAAAATGAAATTGATGATGTCATTGTCGGAAATGCAACTCCTGAGGCAGAACAAGGCCTTAATTTGGGAAGAATGGTTTCATTAATGGGATTGAATACAGATAAAGTTCCGGGAATGACCGTAAATCGCTATTGTTCATCAGGATTAGAAACCATTGCCATTGCTCAAGCAAAAATTGAAGCGGGAATGGCCGATTGTATTATTGCTGGGGGAGCAGAGTCAATGTCAATGATGTCCATGGGGGGTTGGCGGATTGTACCCAATCCAAAAGTCGGAAAGTCAAATCCTACTTATTATTGGGGAATGGGACTAACGGCAGAAGCTGTAGCAAAACAGTTTGGTGTCTCTCGTGAGGAACAAGATGCTTTTGCGCTTTCGTCTCATCAAAAAGCATTGGCGGCAATAGAAAATGGTCGATTTAAAAATGATATTGTTCCTATTGAAATTGAACATATATTTTTAGATGAAAATGAGAAAAGACAAGTAAAAAACAACGTCATTGATACAGATGAAGGCCCTAGAAAAAGCACGTTGGAAGGCCTTGGTAAGTTAAAGCCGGTTTTTGCTTCAGATGGTTCTGTTACAGCGGGTAACTCTTCACAAACCTCTGACGGTGCTGCTTTTGTTTTAGTGATGTCTGAAAGAATGGTAAAACGAATGAATCTTGAGCCAATAGCTCGGCTTTTATCTTATTCTGTTGTTGGTGTTGAACCTAGAATTATGGGTGTTGGCCCTGTTGATGCAATTCCTAAAGCAATACAAAAAGCCGGATTAGCATTAAATGATATTAATTTAGTTGAGTTGAATGAAGCATTCGCCTCTCAGTCATTGGCCGTAATAAAACAAACAGGATTAAATCCGAATATTGTAAATGTCAATGGAGGCGCAATTGCATTAGGCCACCCTCTAGGGTGTACAGGAGCGAAATTATCCGTTCAAATTTTGAATGAATTGAAAAAACGCAATCAAAAATATGGTCTTGTTACAATGTGTGTGGGAACAGGTCAAGGAGCAGCCGGAGTTTTTGAACGTTTAATTTAATATAACCCGTTGTGCATTTAGGCCAAATTTACTTTTAAATTGTTAATCGGTCGATTAAAAACAAACTTATTAAGGTGCTGAATTAGTGTTAGAGCGGTTATTTTGGAAAGTATTCTTGTCTTAAATCCTACAAACGATTTAGCAAAATTTTCTCTTATTCTAAACTGATCGCACATTTGGGAGAATAGCGTCTCAATTCTTTTTCTTCCTTTCTTGAAAACATAGGGTTGTTCAATATAATCTGCTTGATTCTTCCGCATAGGAGTTTGAAGATTAATTTGTGCTGTTTCAAAAAGATTTAGGAAAATGAATTTATTTATTAGAATAGCTTATCTTTGACCTGATTTAAAGCGCAAAAGACGTTTAATGCGTCTATCAATAAAGTTCTCACATGAAAAAAATTCTTCTCCTGATAGCATTTTTCGTTTCATTTTTCAGTCAAAGTCAAATCAACGATTATTTTCAGATTGGTGCTAAATGGCGAATTAATTGGTCTGGACTTTCAATGAGTGCTTCTTGCGCGATAAACCAACAATATGTATGTGAAATAACAGGTGATACAACGATCGGAGCTCATACTTACAAGAAGTTTATTCACCACGGACTTGCAACAGAAATGGCTATAATGGGATACATGGGAAATTGTACACCCAATTATACTTTTTCTCAACCTTACGCCTTTCTTCGTCAAGAGAATGAGCGAATTTACCTTTATGACATTTGGGATGAGATGGATACTTTATTGTATGACTTCGATCTTCAAGTAGGAGATTTTTTGCCTTTAACCTATAATAATTCGAGTACGGATATTCAAATTGATGATATTTCCACCATTCAAGTTGGGACAGAAACGCGTAATGTGTTTCATTTCAACCAAGGCAATGGTATTGATTCATTGATTGAAGGAATTGGACATAACAAAGGGTTAATTGGAACCATGCAACCATTTGAATTTTTCGAATATGAACTAATGTGTTTTTCCTTGGATGGAACAACTTACTATCCAAGCATAGGTGCAGCGTGTGATTTAACGGTTAGTTCACAAGAAATCAGCAAAACAATTTCAAGCAATTTATCACCAAATCCAGTGGTTGATTTTGCACAGATTGAATTTTCTGAGAACGTTCAAATATTGAATATTTTAGCAATCGATATCTTAGGAAAAAAGGTAATTCTTCCATTCAAAAAGGTCAATCAAAACACAATTGAAATTGATAGTAGAGAATTAACTAAAGGATATTATGTGATTAATTATCAATTAGATAATAATTCTAATTTAAATGGAAAATTCTTGAAATAACTAAATTTACCTAATTTAGGACATGATAGTTATTTTTCAAAGGAAAGAATCTAGCTGAGGAATTAAGTTTGA
Organism: Crocinitomicaceae bacterium; assembly: GCA_044236095.1. GTDB lineage: Bacteria > Bacteroidota > Bacteroidia > Flavobacteriales_D > Crocinitomicaceae > UBA952. The sequence goes on from JBIIHD010000029.1 coordinate 7,894, forward strand.
TTTTAGTTGAGGATAGCAACATTTGACATTAAGAATATTACTGATAAAAAAAGAGTATATTTATTTCGCTTTTAAACACACCAGATAAGGAACAAATTCCGTGAATTTTGTAACCAAAATAATAGCTTTTTTGGGCAGCACAATAACCTTTTGAAGGTTGAGCATATTCAATCTCACGACATATTTTACTTCTTGATGCTCTTGCATTTTTACAAATTTCTAGAGGCATTGAATCAATGATAAAAGTATCTTCAAATTCATTAAAGTCAGATGCCAAAAAGGTTCTAACTTTTTCAATTTGATTAAATAAGGCTCTTTTCCTTCGATTATACACAGAACGTTCAATTACAGGGTGTAAATAAGTGAGACGAATATCTCTAAATAATTGACATTCAGAATGTATGTCCATAAACTCAGCGGTCAGATTCATTGCAATCAAGCCCAAATTTCCAAGTTTTGGTTTACGAATTTGCAGCATGGGATCAAAAGAAACATTCAATAATTGCAGATGTTTCAAAATAATTTCATAGTTTTGAATGAAGTTGTTCATTGTGTTTAATTAACTGATAATCAATTAAATATACGAATTTAAATAATTAGATGAACAACTTTTTTTATTTTTTTTCTAAATGCACAACGGGTTAATACACAAATTATATACATTTGTCTTAAACCGGTTCATTGATATTGTCATGCAACTTATTATTGTATCTTTACGTTCTATTAATATGAAAAATCAGACAATTTTATCTTGTTTTGCCTTCTTATCGCTATTTCAGTTTTTAAATGCTCAAAATGAGTGTGTTAATTCTGACTTTGAAAGTGGAACATTTCAAAATTGGACAGGTCAAACAGGTAACTGCTGTGGT
>JBIIHD010000349.1:0-2680 GCA_044236095.1 Crocinitomicaceae bacterium
GCCTTATTATCATCGATTAGATATTACAATGAAGAAAAGATTTAAGTTCAAAAATCAATCTGAATTGGAGGTTGTTGGGAGTATTACCAACGTTTATAATCGAAATAATATTTTTTATGTCAACCGTGTAACGAACGAAGAAATTTATCAATTCCCAATTCTACCAAGTTTTGGTGTAAGTTACAACTTCTAAATTTATTGAATGCGCTTCATTTTCCTTTTTTTAGGAATGTTTTCTGTGTTCTTGGTTCAAGGTCAATGGAATGGGGATTCATCTCCGAGTTATCCCGATTTAATTGATTATCTAAAAAAGCTGGATGAAGAGCATAAAGAAATTCGCATGTTCAATATGGGCATGTCCGATTATGGATTGCCAATTTATTTATTCATAGTTAATACAGATAAAGATTCGCTAAAAACATTTCAAAAGGCACGTAAAAATACTACGATTCTAATAAACAATGCAATACATCCTGGAGAACCAGATGGTATTAATGCTTCTCTAATTTGGATTGATCAATGGATAGCCAATGGGAAACCATTGCGATCAAAAGATGGAAAATCACTTCCAGTGATTGCTTTTATTCCGGCATACAATGTTGGTGGAATGATGAATAGATCATCTACCAGTAGAGCAAATCAAAATGGTCCTGAGGAATATGGATTTCGTGGTAATGCTCGTAATTTAGATTTGAACCGTGATTTTATAAAAATGGATTCGGAAAATGCCGTCACTTTTACAAAAATCTATCATGCTTTAGATCCTGATATTTTTGTGGATAATCATGTTTCCAATGGAGCGGATTACCAATATACATTGACTTACATTTCGAGTATGAAGGAACGACTTGCTCCTACAGTTAAAGAATTGACATATACCACTTGTATCCCATTTCTTGAAAAATCTATTAAACAAAGAAAGTTTGATTTATATCCTTATGTAGAGTTGAAAAGTGAAACACCGGAATCCGGAATCGTTGCATTCAATGATTTGCCGCGCTATGCCATGGGATACGCAAGCTTATTTCATTCACTTAGTTTTACAGTTGAAACTCACATGTTGAAACCTTTTACTGAAAGAGTTAATGCAACTTATGTTTTTCTAGATGAATTGATTAATTGGTCTGTAATGCATTCAGGATTAATTGAGAAGAGTAGGGAGGAGGCCCGCTCATGGTCACAAAATCAAAACCAATTTGAGTATAATTTTCAACTAACTGAAAAAAAGGATTCTATACAATTTAAAGGTTTTGAATTCACAAAACCAATTGATCCAATTACAGGACTTCCTCGCTTGTTTTATGATCGTTCAAAAGCATTTTTAAAATACGTACCTCATTATAATACCTATGAATCGAAGAGTAAATTTGAAATCCCGAGTTTTTTTGTAGTTGGTTGTCAAGAGAAAGAGGTAATTGAGCGCATGAAGGTAAATAATGTAGTTTTCTCTGTGCTTCAAAAAGATACAGTTGTAAGCGGCAATTCTTTCCGAATAAATGATTTTAAAAGTCTGATGAAGCCGTATGAAGGGCATTTTAAGCATCATACGATTAGTTTTGATAAATTCGAGTCAACGATTCAGCTGAAACCCGGGGATATATTAATTTCGACGAAGCAACCTGCACGTAATTTTATATTATCTACATTAATTCCGGATGCAGAAGATTCGTATTTCAGTTGGAATTTTTTTGATTCTTATTTGCAACAAAAGGAATATTTTTCATCCTATGTATTTATTGATCAAATTAAGTCTATCTTGGAGAAAAATCTAGATCTTAAAAAGGAATTTGAAAAGAAAAAACAAGATGAGGAGTCATTTAGAAAATCAGAATGGGAACAATTATATTTTATCTACAAAAACAGCCCCTATTTTGAGAAATCTTTTATGATTTTACCAATTTATACAATCGATTAGTTTCATTAGTCATACATCTAGTTGATCATTGGTTAAATTCCATTATTTTTGTAGTTCAATCACGTTCTATGTTAGAAATTAATCGAATCAGACAAAACAAAGAAGAAATAATTTTAGGTTTAGCCAAAAGAAATATTGACGCTTCATCAACTCTAGAAGAAATTCTTGAATTTGATAATGCATGGAGATCTTGTAAAACCGAAATGGAATCTATTTCGGCTGAGTTAAATCAGTTAGCCAAAACGATCGGTGAATTATTTAAATCCGGACAACAGGGGCAAGCCAATGAATTAAAGAACAAAACTGTTGATTTAAAATCTCAAGAGGGTTTGTTGAAGGATCGGGTTGAACAAATGGAGCGGAACATTTCCGACTTGATGTATACGCTTCCTAATGTTCCAAACGAATTAGTTAAACAAGGTAAAAGTGCCGAAGACAATGAAACGGTTTATGAGAAAGGCTCTGAACCAAATTATTCTTTTGAACCTCAACCCCACTGGGATCTCGCTAAAAAATTCAATTTGATTGATTTTGAATTGGGGGTTAAAGTAACTGGTGCAGGATTTCCTTTTTACGTTGGAAAAGGTGCCAAATTGCAGCGTGCCTTGATTCAGTTTTTTTTGGATGAAGCTGAAAAAGCGGGTTATACTGAATATATTGCGCCTTTTATGGTGAATGAAGCCAGTGCAACAGGAACGGGTCAATTACCAGACAAAGAAGGTCAAATGTACCATACTCCAACGGATGATTTTTATTTAATTCCTA
>JBIIHD010000350.1:0-2676 GCA_044236095.1 Crocinitomicaceae bacterium
GATGATGCTGAAATGGGAAGAAGATTAAATCAAGAAGCTGCTAAAAGTATAAAATATGGCGGAATGTCAGAAATTGAGGCCTGGAAAATGGTGACATTAAATCCAGCAAAACTTTTGCATTTAGATGATCGTTTGGGTAGTTTAAAAGTTGGAAAAGATGCAGATTTAGTACTTTGGGATAATAATCCATTAACTGCTACCGCGAAAGTAGATTTAACCATGATCGAAGGTTCTGTTTATTTCGAACGTAAAAAGGATGAGATTTTACAGAAGCGGAATGATCTCGAAAGAGCAAGAATAATTTCGAAAATGCTCAAGTCCAACGAAAAAGGTGATCAAACACAACCTTTCAATAAAAAAGGCAAACGCCATTTTCACTGCAATACTATGGGAGAAGAAGGAACTGATGAGGAAAATTTACATTAAATTATAAAGATGAAGAAAATACTTTTTTGTTGTCTATTTGCCTTTTTTCAATTGGTTTGCATTGCTCAACCAAAGAAAATTTTACTATTAAATGGCTTTTTACATGTTGGAAATGGTCAGACCATTGACCACGCGATAATTGGAATTAAAAACGGAATGATTACAGAAATTGCCAATTCGCTTATTTCAAGCTACAAAAAATCTGAATGGGATACTATTATAGATCTTGAAGGAATGCATATCTATCCAGGATTTATTGCTGCAAACTCTACGCTTGGACTTACCGAAATTGATGCTGTAAGAGCAACACGAGATTTTAATGAGACTGGTCAATTTAATCCACATGTTCGCAGTCAAATAGCCTATAATGTTGAGTCAAAAGTAATCTCCACAGTTCTTACAAATGGAGTTTTAATGTGCCAGGCAACACCTCGAGGTGGAATAGTTTCCGGAACCTCAGCAGTCATGGCATTGAGCGGTTGGAATTGGGAAGATGCAACAATTTATTCCAATGATGGAATTCATGTCAATTGGCCAACAAGTGTTCAAGGTGGTGGCTGGTGGGCTGAACCTGCACCCAAAAAAATGAATGAAAACTATTCAGTTCAGAAAAAAGAAATTGAAACATTTTTCACGCTAGCTCAAGCTTACTCTAATTCCAAAGAATCGGAGTTTGATCAACGACTAGACGCCATGAAAGAATGTTTTAATGGAACTAAACGAGTTTATTTTCATGCCGATGAAATGCAACAAATTACAGATATTATCGAATTTTCAACAAAGTTCAAACTAAATTTCCCCGTTATAATTGGAGGTTATGAAGCTCATTTGTTGGGAAGTCGATTGAAAGATTCGAAAATCCCGATTATGCTTCGACGAATTCACAGTCTACCAGAAAATGACGACGACCCAATTGACCAATCATTCAAACTTCCTGGACTATTGAAGAAAGAAGGAATTTTATTTTCAATTCAAAATTCTGGTGATATGGAAGCCATGAACGCACGCAACCTGCCATTTCAAGCAGGATCCGCTACTTCATACGGTATAAGTGAGGAAGAGGCCATTGAGGCCATAAGTTTAAGTCCATGTAAAATCATGGGAATTGATAAAAAATATGGATCGATTGAAGTTGGTAAATCAGCAACACTTTTTGTTTCAAAAGGTAATGCGCTGGAAATGAAGTCAAATGATGTACATTTAATTCTGATAAATGGAAGCTTCATCCAAACATCAAATTTTCAAAAAGACCTTTATTTGAAATACTCTGAAAAATATAGAAAAAACTAATTGCATTTAATATTAGTTTACTTTCTCTTCTCTAAATAAGCTCAAAATATATTTTAATTTGTTAATCAAAACTTAAAATTAATTCGTTAATTTTGATTGACTTAACTAATTATAACTACACTTATTAAATGAAAACCGTTCTCATAGCGGGTGGTTCTGGTTTTATCGGAACACGCTTAACAAAACATCTTAGAGAATTGGGTTACACTGTATATATATTATCAAGAAAACCGCGAAAAAAAGATCAAGTTTATTGGAATGCTCATAGCAAGAAAATCGAAGGGAAATACTTAGATAAAATAGAAATAATTATAAATCTTGCTGGTGCAGGTATTGCCGACAAAAGATGGAATAAAAAAAGAAAAGAAGAAATTATTAGATCAAGAGTTGACACAATTAATTATTTATTTTTATCAAAAAATAATTTCCCGATTCTCACCCATTTTATAACCGTTTCAGGAATGGACTGTTATGGTTTTGATAACGGAGAGAAAATATTAACTGAGAATGAGCCTTACGGTTCGAATTTCATTTCAAAGGTAGTTGAGGAATGGGAAAAATGCGCACATCAGTTTGATGTCAAATATAAATCAACAATTCTTCGTCTTCCGATCGTTTTGGATGCTGAAAAGGGTGCACTTCCTAAAATGGCAAGTCCAATAAAAAAATGGATTGGTGCTCCATTAGGTTCAGGAAATCAACCGATGAACTGGGTTCATGTGGATGATTTATGTAACATTTTTTCATTTGTGATTGACAATCAAATTACAGGAACTTTTAATATAGTAGGGGGAACTAATACTAACAAAGAATTCACTCATACACTTGCAAAGGTTTTAAAGAAACCCTTATTACTTCCAAACATTCCTGCATTTGTTTTGAAAATAATTTTAGGTGAACTTTCAGAATTATTGCTAAACGGAAACTACGTATCTGGTGAAAAATTAAAGTCTACTGGAT